>CAKTKM010000107.1 GCA_934569425.1 uncultured Oscillospiraceae bacterium | reverse complement strand
GATCCCAACCGGGTGGTACTGTCCAAGCAGATCCACGAGGATGTGGTGCGCCATGTGACGGAAGCGGATGCCGGGAAGGGTCTGTGGCGGGAGCGGGACTATTCCTCGGTAGACGCCATGGTCACGGATGTGCCGCATCTGCCGCTGGTGGTCTTTTCTGCCGACTGCAACGTGATCCTGCTCTACGACCCCGTCCGCCGCGCCATCGGCGCCTGCCATGCCGGGTGGCGCGGCACCGCGCTGGGGATCGCCGCCAGGACCGTGGCGGAGATGGTGCGCCTGTTCGGCTGCGACAGAGGCAATCTCCGCGCCGCCATCGGTCCGGCCATCGGTCCGTGCTGCTTTGAAACGGACGCCGACGTGCCGGACGCCCTGCGCGCCGCACTGGGAGAGGATGCATCGCCCTATATCACTTGGAACGGTCGTAAGTACCACATTGATCTGAAGGCCGTCAACGCCCTGTGGCTGCAAAAGGCCGGCGTTACTGCCATCGACATCTGCCGCCACTGTACCGCCTGCCGCCCCGACCTGTACTGGAGCCACCGCAAGCAGGGCAGCGCCCGGGGCAGCCAGATCGCCATGATCTCTCTGGAGGACACCCTATGAAGCGATGTATTGCCCTGCTGCTGGCAGCGCTGACCCTGCTGACTGTCAGCGGCTGCGCCAGCTGGAACGAAGAGGATTATCTCAACGATCCCC
The DNA here is from genome assembly GCA_934569425.1 of uncultured Oscillospiraceae bacterium. Taxonomy (GTDB): domain Bacteria; phylum Bacillota; class Clostridia; order Oscillospirales; family Oscillospiraceae; genus Vescimonas. The sequence continues at coordinate 3,938 of CAKTKM010000107.1, read as the reverse complement.
TCAGTGAGCTGTCCCGCTATTACCAGACCGATACGCCGGAGGAACCTGCGGCGCTGACGGATTTTGCCCTGCCCTACCTCAGCGGGGAGACGCTGGATCCCGTCACCTGCGGCGACGGCGTGCAGCATACGCTCTCCGCCCTGCTGTACGAGCCGCTGTACCGGCTGACGCCGCAGTTTGAGACGGAGCCGGTGCTGGCACAGAGTGAGAGCTACGATCCCCAGACCTTTACCTATACCATCACCCTGCGCGCCGCCAAATTCAGCGATGGCACGCCCCTGACGGCGCAGGACGCTGCGGCCACGCTGAACCGCGCCCGGCTGTCCACCCGTTACGGCGCCCGGCTGGCGGACGTGACCGCCATTCGGGCGGAGGACAGCAGCACGCTTACCCTGCGCCTGAGCCGTGACCGCCGGGGCTTTACGGCGCTGCTGGACATCCCCATCGTCAAGGAGGGAACCGAGACCAACGCCTTTCCCACCGGCTCCGGCCCCTACGCCAAATCCCCGTCGGAGGATCAACTGATCCAGAACACCTGCTGGCACCGTTCCGTGGCGCTGCTGCCCTTCCAGCGGATCCTGCTGCTGCCCTATAAGAGCCAAGACGCGGCGGCCTACGCCTTTTCCTCCCACGATGTGCATCTGCTGGCCTATGACATGACCAGCTCCAAGGGAGACGTGGCCTCCACCAGCGGCAGCTACACCGACGCGGACACCACCATTCTGCAATATCTGGCCTTCAACACCAACCGCAGACTGTTTCAAAACGCCGATATGCGCACCGCCATCAGCATGGTGGTGGATCGCGCCACCTATGTCAGCGCCTATCTGATGGGACACGGCGTGGAGACTCAGTTCCCCATCCATCCCTCCAGCAGCCTTTACCCCAAATCGCTGGAGACCGCCTACACCGCCGAGGACTGCGCTGCCGCCATGGCAGAGCAGTATATGGCGGACGGCGAGTGGATCTACAGCATGACCCTGCTGGTCAACAGTGAGAACACCTTCCGGGTATCCATCGCGCAGGAGATCGCCAAAGAGCTGGAGCGCTACGATTTCAAGGTCACGGTCAACGCCCTGCCATGGGAGCAGTATCTCTCCGCCCTTCAGGAGAGCCGCTATGACCTGTACTTTGCCGAGTGCAAGCTCACCGCCGACTGGGACGTAAGCGCACTGGTGGGGACCGGCGGCAGCCTGAATTACGGCGGCTTTTCCGACAGTATCGTGGACAGTCAGCTCTCCGCCTGTCTCAGCGCCGATGAGAGCAGCCGCGCCGATGCGGTGGAAGCATTGTGCCGCCGTCTGCAAAGCCAGATGCCCATTATCCCGCTATGCTTCAAGCGCACCTCTGTGCTGCTGCCCTACGATGCGGTGGACGCCATCACCCCCACCGCCGCCGATCCCTTCTACCACCTTGAAAACTGGCATGTCAACTGGGGAACGGCGAAGAACACCGAAACAGATCAGAAATGAGACTGCGGAAGCAGTCTCATTTCTCTTGTCCGTATTTCCGCTTCCGCTCTCTGCGGTGCGGATCCATCCGCTCAAACGCAGCCGCGCACTTCCCCGTCTTTTTCTCCGCAGAAGGCATATACTCTGTGAGAGAGGTGATGGGATGAAGCGTAGGATCCGGTTGGCACTGGCGCTGTTACTGCTGATCGCCATATGCGGCGGGGCGCGTCCTGCCCGTCAGCAGCCTGTCATGGCCGCGGAGCAGTCTGCGGCAAACGCGAAATATGTGGCGTTGACCTTTGACGACGGTCCCTCTCCTCGCTGCACGCCCAAGCTTCTGGACGGTCTGAAGGAGCGTGGTGTCCGCGCCACCTTCTTCGTAGTGGGCTGTCAGGTGGTAAAGGATCCCGATATTGTCATCCGCATGGCCGCCGAAGGCCATCAGGTCGGCAACCATTCCTATGACCATCAGGCGCTGGATCAGCTGCAATGCGGTGAGGCAGCGGCAGATATGGCACAGAACGACGACCTGCTGCGGCAGCTGCTGGGCGAGGGAGACTATTGGGTGCGTCCCCCCTACGGCCTGCTGACGGAGGAGGAGCGGCAGGCGCTGACTGTTCCGGTGATCGGCTGGTCGGTGGACACTGAGGACTGGAAAACCAAGGATGCGGAGAAAATACTGGATGTGATCTATCGCGACACCGGGGACGGGGACATTATCCTGCTCCATGACCGGTATCTCAACTCGGTGGAGGCGGCGCTGCGTGCGGTGGATCATCTGCAGCAGCAGGGCTATCGGTTTGTGACCGTGGCGGAGCTGCTGGCCATAAAGGGTATTGCGCCGGAGAGCGGACAGGAGTATCGGAACGCCGGATAAAAAAGATCCCCGATGCCAAGGCATCGGGGATCTTTCTGCTGCTTTACATACCGGCGGCGATCATGCAGTTGAGGATCAGCGTCAGTACAACAAACACGGCACCAAGCCACTTGGTGCTCTTGGCCAGCTTGGCGTCCATGGAACGAGCCTTGCTCTTTGCCATGTAAGAGTCGGCAATGCCGCCAATGGTGCCGGACAGACCCTGACTCTTACCGGACTGGAACAGGACGATCAGGATCAGCGCCAGCGCGGCGATCAGCTGTAAAATCGTAATAGCGAGAAGCATACGGAAAACCCTCCAAACGTATTTGCATGTCTGTCAAGACGACAGGCATATCTATCACAGTAAACACAATATTACCACAGTCAAGGCGAAAAAGCAAGCAAAAAAATGAAAAAAGTTTTGGAACAAATGTTGTAAAACACAAACGACTGTGCTATAATACAGATGATATACAATAACATTGCTTACAGGGTGAAACAGGAGGGTCTTATGGAAAAAATGACGCGGATGCAGCAGCAGATCTACGACTATATCGCCATGACCACCGCACGGGACGGCTTCCCCCCCTCGGTGCGGGAGATCGGCGCGGCAGTGGGACTGAAGTCCCCCTCCACGGTACACTTTCACCTGAAGCACATGGAAGAAAAGGGCATCATCAAAAAAGCGGGACGGAAGGGACGGACGGTCACGCTGGTGCATCCGCCGGAGCAGATCGCTCCCGCGCCGCAGCAGGAGGTGCTTCCGCCTGCGGGACGGGTTCCCATTGTAGGCAGCGTGGCGGCCGGTACCCCCATTCTGGCGCAGGAATGCATCGAGGACTACCTCCCCTATGATACCAATGGCCGCGACGGTGAATACTTTGCCCTGCGGGTACGGGGAGAATCCATGCTGAACGCCGGTATTCTGCCGGGGGATCTGGTGGTGGTACATCAGCAGCAGGACGCCAATAACGGTGAGATCATTGTGGCCATGATCGAAGATGAGGCCACGGTAAAGCGCCTGAAGCGCAAGGATGGTCACGTCTGGCTCATGCCGGAAAACGATGCCTACAGTCCCATTGACGGCACCTACGCCTCCATTCTCGGCAAGGTCAGCGCCGTGATCCGTACCTATTGATCTACAAAAAGCTGCCGCGCAGACCACAGTCTGCGCGGCAGTTTTTTCGCTTATCGGAAAACGGCACTTAAAATCAGGTACAGCACAAACACCGCAATGGCGGTCAGCACCTTGGCGCCGTCCTTGCTCTCGCCGTCCTTATCGGTATAGAACGCCTTGATCCGTTCGACCCAATCCTTACTCTGCGGCTTTTCCTTCTGACCGCCCTGACCGCCGAAGCGCACCCTGCGGGCCACGCCCTCGTGGCACTCCTTCCGCTCATAGCAGGCCTTCTGTCGCTGCTGCCCCGCCTTACTCTGCTGCAAAAACGCCTGCTCGTGCAGCAGCTCGGCGTTTCCGTCCTTGTCGAAGTCCACCCGCATACGGCTGGACGGACGGTTATACGCGCCGCAATGGGGACAAAGGTCACTGACATGATAGCTGTACCGCCGCCCGCAGGCTTTGCATTTGATGCTGGCCATACTCTTCTCCTCTCTCGCCGCTTCCAGTC
>CAKTKM010000106.1 GCA_934569425.1 uncultured Oscillospiraceae bacterium | reverse complement strand
ATGGTCTGCATGGAAGCGCGATCCAGCGTACCATCGGGATTCACGGCCACCTTACCGGAGGTATCGGGGACCTGCTTTACGGTTACAAAAATCTTCATTTTCCTGTTACCTCCTGACTTACTTCAGCAGATTGCCGGCAATGACCATCTGCTGCACCTGAGAGGTGCCTTCATAGATGGTGGTGATGCGGGCGTCACGATAGATACGCTCCACCTTGTACTCACGGATGTAGCCGTAGCCGCCGTGGATCTGAACGGCCTTGTAGGCGCAGCGGTTGGCGGCCTCGGCGGCAAAGTACTTGGCGATGGAGCAGGCGGAGCTGGCCTCGGGGCTGCCGGCATCCTTCAGCACGGCGGCATGGTACACCAGCTGACGGGCGGCTTCCACATCAGCAGCCATATCGGCCAGCATGAAGCTGATGCCCTGGAAGTCAGCGATGCGGCGGCCAAACTGCTTGCGCTCCTTGGCGTACTTGACGGCCTCGTCCAGCGCGGACTGGGCGATGCCCACAGACTGGGCGGCGATGCCCAGTCGGCCGCCGTCCAGCGTCTTCATGGCAATCTGGAAGCCCTTGTGCAGGGGACCCACCAGACAATCCTTGCCCACACGGACATCCTCCAGTACCAGATCGCAGGTGGGATAGCCGTTGATGCCCATTTTCTTCTCGTGAGCGCCCAGAGACACGCCGGGGAGCTTCATATCCACTACGAACATGGAGATACCCTTGCTGCCCTTGGCGGTCAGGTCGGTCTTGGCGAAGACCACCGCCCAGTCGGCCATGGGCGCGCCGGAGATGAAGCACTTGCGGCCATTGATGATGAAATCGTCACCGTCAGGGATGGCGGTGGTAGTGGTGCCGCCGGCATCGGAGCCTGCGCCCGGCTCGGTGAGGCCGAAGACCATGATCTTTTCACCGCTGGCCACGGCGGGCAGATACTTCTGCTTCTGGGCTTCGCTGCCGCCCAGCAGCAGGGGGCCGCCGCCCAGAGAGTTGGAGGTGTTGGCATAGATGGACAGAACAGCGTCCACGCGAGCCAGCTCCTCTACCATCAGGGCGTAGGTCAGACTGTCGGCGCCGGCGCCGCCGTACTCCTTGGGGATCTTGACGCCCATGAAGCCGTAGCGAGCCATCTTCTTGTGCATATCCCAGTTGAATTCACCGGTCTCGTCCAGCTCGTCCTGGATCTCCTTGGTGAATTCCGTTTCCGCGAACTGGCGGAACAGCTTGCGCTGCATCTCGTGCTTTTTGTCGAGAATCATTCGTTTTCCTCCTATTATGACTTAATGGTTCGTTCAGCAGGGGATCTCATGGCCGGACTTGCCCTGCGTCAGGATCTCGTAGATACTGTCGATGCCGCAGCGGGCCATGGACTCGGCGGCCTCCTCGGTGAAGAACGCCATGTGGGGGGTGTGATACACGTTCACGAAGGAACGCAGGTACTTCAGCTTGAAGTAGGGCATGCCGGGGGTCTTGATAATATCCTCGTTGTGGGGAACGTGGATGATGCCGGTCTCGCCGGGGAAGGCGTCCATGAACAGCGCGCCGATCTTCTCGGTCTCCACGCCCTCGATGATGGCATCAATGTCTACCAGCTCGCCGCGGGCATTGTCGATCAGCACGACGCCGTCCTTCATCTTGGCAAGAGCCTCACGGTTGATCATGCCGGTGGTGTCAGGCAGCAGGGGCGTATGGATGGTGATGATGTCGGACTCGCGGTACAGGGTGTCCAGATCCACATACTCGGCATACTGGCGAACGGCGTCGTTCTGATACACGTCGTTGGCAAGGATGCGGCAGCCGAAGCCGGACAGGCACTTGATGACGGTGTAGCCGATCTTGCCGGTACCCATGACGCCCACGGTCATGGTGCGCAGCTCACGACCCATCTTGCCCTTCAGGGTGAAGTCGTTATCGTTGGTGTTGTAGAGCGCCTTCTTGAATTTGCGGATGCACATGAGAATGGCCATGACGGTGTATTCGGCCACGCCGTTGGGGGCGTAGGCGCCGTTGCACAGGCGGAAGCCCAGAGAGCGGGCATAGTCGCAGTTCATGTGGTTATAGCCCACGCAGCGGCTGGCCAGCACCTTGACGCCCTCGCCTTTCAGCTCGTCCAGAACCTCGTTGCAGTAGTCGGACTGACCCAGCGTGGTGACGCCGTCGCAGCCGGCGGCCATGTTGGCGGTGGATCTGTCCAGATTGGCGGGGGTAGAGACCAGCTCAATGCCGTATTCCTTACACAGGGCTTCAATAACGGGCTTTTCGTCGGGACGTACTTCGTAAGCAGCGATCTTCATATTATTTTCTCCTTCTTCCGGCAGAGCCGTCCGCCGCTCCTCAACAGCGGACGGCCTGGGTTTCATTCCTACTTTTCCGATTTTGGATGGGGGTATCGCTCAGTCCTTCAGGGCGGGATCCATGGCGGCGGCGTCACCGGCGGCGATCATGGCGGAGACCTGCTCGTCGGTATAGCCCAGCTTCTTCAGGATCTCCTCGGTCTGCTCACCCAGATAGGGACCGCGGTTATAGGGAGGCAGGGGGGTCTCCTCAAACAGAACGGGAGGACGCACCATGGTGCGCTTGACGCCGTTGGGGTAATCCATCTCATAGAAGCAGTCGGCAGCCCATGCCTGCTTATCCTTCAGCAGCTGATCCCAGGTCTGGGCAATGGCGTAGGGCAGGTCGTTGGCGTCCATCAGGGCGCACCACTCGTCCAGCGTGCGCGTGGCCATCTCGGCAACGAGGAAGTCGTAGAATTCCTCGATGTTGGCCTGCAGGTTGGTCTGGGGATAGTAACGGGGATCCTCGGCCAGCTCGGGGTGGCCGATGGCACGCATGAAGATGGGATAGTGGCGGTTGTACTGAGGCATGGCGATCTGCAGCCACTTGTTGTCCTTGGTCTTGTGCGCCACCACCAGCGGGTTGGGCAGGGTGCGGCGGGACAGGGGGAACTGGGTGGCGGGGTCGCCATACTGATTGGATTGCAGCATCAGCGACACGTCCCAGATGGCGCTGTGGAACAGGGAGACCACCACGCGGTCGCCCTGACCGGTCTGCTTGGCGCGGTACAGCGCCGCCAGCACGCCGCTGGCCAGATACAGGCCCACCTGATGATCACCGAAGCCGGCGATGGTCAGCATGGGCAGGGAATCCTTGTCGAACAGGGTACCCAGCACGCCGCCGCGGGCAAAGAAGGCGGTGAAGTCAAAGCCGGGAAGATCCTTGTCGGGACCCTTTTCGCCGTAGCCGGAGACGAAGCCGTACACCAGAGCGGGATACTTGGCGTGGAGGGTCTCATAGTCGAGGCCGGCCTTCTTCAGGGGGCTCTGACGCCAGTTGGTGATGAAGATGTCGGCACCGGCAATGAGCTTTTCCAGCGCTTCGCGGCCGGCGGGGGACTTGGTGTTCAGGGCGATGCAGGTCTTGTTGGCGTTCTCCAGATCGTAGGTGGTGTTCTCCTTCTGATCCTGAGGACGGCCCTCGTTCACGGCGGTGTAGCGCAGGGGGTCGCCAGCGGGCGCCTCGATCTTGATGACCTCGGCACCCAGATCAGCCAGAAAACGGGCGCAGCAGGGGGCGGCGATGAAGGTGGCCAGTTCCACTACCTTGATGCCCTCCAGCGGGCGTTTGATCTCACTCATGGTTGTTCCTCCTATTTTATTTCGTAATTACATGGTCAGCATGTCGCGGAAGGTCTCGATGTTGGTGCGGGCCTGCTCGAACTGCACCATCTGACGGTCGATCTCCACCACGGTGATGGGGAGAGAGGCGGCCTCACAGGCCTTTTTGATCATGACGTAGTCGAATTCCTCGGGGTCACAGAACTTGGTCATGGCCACCAGCACGCCCTTGGCGCCGCGTGCCTTGGCGGTGTCTACGATCCACTGGACGCGGGGCTTGGCCTGATTATACAGCACGGAGCAGTTGTCCATGGCGGCGAATTTCTCGGCCAGCGCGGTGAGCGCATCGTCACCGGCGGGAACGTCGGTGCGGTACTGGCGGGACTGGGCGGCCACATCGTCGGCCACGATGTGCAGACCCAGATCATCCAGAATGGCGTTGAAGCCGGGGGCGTCGGTAAGGATGCCGGACAGGAGGATGGGGGTCTTCTCCGCGGCGGGGGTCTGGGACTCCAGCGCAGCCACCAGTTCCTCAATGAGGGCGGTGTGCTCTTCCTTGGTCAGGAAGAAGGCGGACTTGAAAGCATCGCTGCGCTGCTGCGCGGTGACCTCGGGGTGCTTGGCAAGAACCTCGTCCAGCTTCCGCATGGCGGCGTTGTGGCGGTTATACACGGCGTTGGAGGCGGCCAGCTTGGCATTGTCAAAGGTGCCGCCCAGTTTTTCCAGATCCCGGATCACACGCTCGTAGCCGGCTCTGGTGAAGGCGACGCCGTAAGCGGGCTTGCGGTTCTGGGGATAGGTCATGGGAAGGAAGGGGATGGAGGGAACGGCGTATTTCCAGTTCTCGCCCATGGTCTTCAGGGTGTCGCACAGGGAGGGGATGACGATGGCGGAGGCGCCGTCGTACACGCCGGTGATGCCCAGCTCCAGAATGGACTGCACGATGGAGCAGAGGAAGGCGGGACAGTATTCCTTGGCACGGCGCAGCTCGGTATCCGCGCCCCAGACGCCCATGGGGACAAAGCCCATGGCGTGAATGATCTCCTCGGGGGTATAGACGGGAGCGCACAGCACGATTTTCTTGCCCGCGGCCAGATATTTATCCATCTGCGCCTTGGGGTTTACGGCTACGTCATGCAGCTTGGCAAACAGTTCGTTGGTGGTCATGTTCAGTTGGCTCCTTTCTGTTCCTTATTGGCTTCCATGATCTCCATAAGACCCTGCACGCGGGTGTCGTACTGGGCTTCGGAGAAGTTGC
>CAKTKM010000105.1 GCA_934569425.1 uncultured Oscillospiraceae bacterium | reverse complement strand
TGACCTATGTGAAGGAGACCTACCGCTATGAGAGCGACCGTGTCAGCCGCCTGCTGTGCGATGCGGAAAAGGAGGCGTGACATGAAGGGACGTATCCTGATAACGGCACTGGCGCTGGTGCTGGCGCTGGGGGCGCTGACCGCTCTGAATGTGTCTGTCTCCCGGACGGAGCTGCCCGTTGAGATGGAGGTGCAGAGCACCATAGGTGACAAGACCGCTGCCGAGGGGCTGACGGTGGATTACCGTGTGGCGGTGCGCAACTGCCTGCGGTGGTACACGAGCTACCGGCCGGCCGAAGGAACCAACGAGACGGAATTTTTCCTGACCTACCGTCAGAACGATACCGTCCTGAACGAGCTTTCTGACCGCTATGGCGAAGACACGATCGCATGGAGCATCGTGGCGGACATCGGCAGCACCAACGTGCAGCGCGACCCCATCGTCCGTCAGCTGTGGGACAAGGCCAAAAACGGCGAGGGGGAGACGCAAGGCACCATGGGCCGCACCATCAAGGCGCGTGTCTATCCCTTCGACTACTACGACTACTATCCCCTGCGCTTGAGCGCCGACAGCGGATCGAAGGGCATCAGCAGATACTTTGACAGCGACCTGTATTTTTCCTTTGACAAGCTGAAGATCCCCGCCGATCCTCGGGACTTTATCGAACTGGGCTATTACTTCTACATGGCGGGAGACCGGCTGGTGGACAGCTACTGCAATTGGGAGGCCAATACCTGCGTGGTGAACCAGTTTACACCCTATTCCGTCCGGAACGGGGACACGGTGCTGGCAACGGTGGGCTTTGACGCCGGTGTGGATCCCAAAGCGGAGTGGGCGCCGGAGGGCTTCGGCCTGTGGGAGATCCCCATCCACCAACAGGAGGTTCAGCCTGACGGCGCCGTTTCCATGGTGAAGGGCAATTATCCCGTGGGGGAGGAGAGCCGGCTGGTGTACCCGCTGGACATCGAGCAGCAGCGGGTGATGCTGCTGCGGCAGAGCCGGGACGGAAAGTATTTCCTGCTGGTGACAGTGGAAAACGACCGTTATGTATTGCGGGTGCTGGACAGCGGCTATCAGCTTGTGGGTGAGTTTGATCTGAGCGCGGCGGAGGTCAGTGAGAGCAGCTTCCTGCAATATCTGACCGATGAGGATTACGGTGCCTACCGTAAAACGGAGGAAACGCCGGACTATCAGTTTACCCCTGCCGCCGAGAGCGCTTCCGGCGTGAACGAATTCCTTGTGGAGGAGCGGTTCTATCCGGCGGTCACCATGAAGCAGGGCGAGAATTTCGTGGCCGTCATGATGAACGACCGTCTTGCGGTGCTGTCTCCTGCGGAGAAGGGCTATGAGCTGCGGTTCGTCTGTGATACGGTGTCCTACGGCGCCCACCTGCGGAAAATCAGCGACGACGCGTGGGAACAGACGGAGGCGGACAGCTGGCTTACCGGCGATGACCAGCATTCACTGGATAAGACGCCCACGGACTTTGCCGATGTCTATCCCTCGGTGAGTGAACGGTGCGCCATGGCGTATAACGGTACCTACCTCGCTTCGGCGCTCTATCGCGGCAGCCAGCTGCTGCTGAGTGTCTACGGACCGGATGGCCTCGCCTACGGAGAGGTGTCGGAGAACAGCGTGCTGCTGCAGGATGGCGGTGGCTTCAACAGCGTGCGGCCGGTCAGTCAGGCCGTGGTGGAGACTGTTGAGGACTACTGGTACCCAGCGCCGGGACTGCGCTGGGCCTGACAGAAGACGAAAATAAAACGCATCCCCGCGGCTTTTTGGCCGCGGGGATGCGTTTGTATATTCAATGGGCTGTCGTTTTTGCTGCTGCCCGCCGTTCGTGCATGCACTCGGCAAACAGCGCGCCGCCGAGGATCAGCACCGCACCGGCAATCTGGAGGGGTGTCATCCGTTCGTGCAGCAGCAGCGCGGAGAATACCACCGCGCCCAGCGGCTCGATATAGCCGCACACCGCCACCGTCTGCACCGGCAGCGCCCCGATGGAGGAAAAGTAGCACCAGCAGCCGAAGCCTGTGGACACGACGCCCAGCAGCAGAATCCATGGCCAGCTTGCGGCGGGGATGGCCGTGGGCAGTCCTCCCTGAACCGTCAGTACTGCCAGCACCGTCACGGCGGCGGAGATCAGCTGCAGCAGCGAATTCTCCATGCCGTCCATCCGCTTGGCCTTCTTGTTGAGGATCAGCATTACCGCGTAGCACACAGCACTGCATATACCCAACAGAAAGCCCCGCAGGCTCATGCCGCTGCCAATGCCGTTTACCAGCACCACCCCGAGACATACGCAGGCAAAGCCCGTCAGCTTTTCCCATGTCAGACGCTCGTGGAATACCAGCGGCGACAGCGCCATCACCAGCACGGGACCGCAGTAGTAAAGAAGGGAGGCGGCGGATACGCCGATGGTGCGGTACCCTGCATACAGCAGCATCCAGCTTCCGCCCATGGCTGCGCCGGACAGCAGCACCAGCACCGCGTCCCGTTGCCGTCCGGCAAAGGACAGCCGGTGGCCGGACAACAGGAACAGCGCCAAAAGGCTGGCACCGCCCAGTGCCGAGCGCAGCAGCACGATCTGTCCGCTGCTGAGCGGGATGTGGCTGGCAATGACACCGTTGAAGCTGAACAGCACCAGGGCGGCGAGATAACGAAAGAGATAGCGGTGGTTTTGAGCCATGGAAACGCCTCCTGTGCAGAAAAGGACGGCACGGCGGAGGAGAGAAGGAAAAAATACGCCGCCGTACCGTTTTTTGGTGATTGACAAGATTCTACATCTGCGCTATCCTTGCGTAAAGAGAGAAAACGGCAAGTGAAACTTGACAAAATGTCAAAAATGGGAGGGAGAACCATGGACAGTGAAAAATGCCGTGTGCTGCTGTGCGCCGTTGACCGCGGCTCCATCACCGCAGCGGCGGAGGCCATGGGATATACCGTGTCCGGCGTCAGCCGCATGATGGCGGCATTGGAGAATGAAATGGGCTTTCCGCTGCTGCGGCGTGGGCGGGAGGGCGTGACGCCTACCCGGGAATGTGACCGCCTGCTGCCGGTGATCCGGGAAATGGTGGCGCGGGCGGAGCAGTGCCGCCAGCTGGCGGGAGAACTGCGGGGCGTAATGACCGGCACCGTTACCATCGGCACTTTTTCCAGCGTGGCGACCCATTGGCTGCCCACTATGATCTGTGCCTTTCGGAAGGACCATCCCCAGATCGACTTTGAGATCCTGATGGGCGGCTACGGAGAGATCCGCCAGTGGGTGATGCAGGGACGTGCGGACTACGGCTTTGTGCGTCTGCCCGCCTGCGGGGAGCTGAAAACCGTGGAGCTTGCGCAGGATGAGCTGATGGTGCTGCTGCCGGAGGATCACCCGCTGTCGGCGTTGGAGCGGGTACCGGCGCAGGCATTGGCGCAGCAGCCCTTTATCCTGCTGGACAAGGCGGGCGACCGGGATGAGGATGTGATGAGCGTGTTCCGCCGTGCGGGTGTTGAGCCGCAGGTACGCTTTACCACGTTGGATGACTACGCCGTCATGTCCATGGTGGAGCACGGACTTGGAGTCAGCATTCTGCCCCGTCTGGTGCTGAACCGGCTGGCCTATCGCGTGGCGCTGCGGCCACTGGCGCAGCCTGCCTTTCGCCGTATCGGTCTCGCCATGCGGTCCGGAGAGGAGCTGACACCTGCCGCCAGACGTTTTCTGAGGTATCTGCCTTATCGCGATGCGATCTCGTTATCTGAAAATTAGAACAACGAAATCACAGCAGAGTCCTTGCGGAAAACTGAAAAATATTGTATAATATAGAAAAAATTTTAGGCATCGACCAATGATATACCTTTGACCGCCCCGACGCGGAAGGAAGGAGCGCAAATATGGCAACATTTATCGTCAACGGCACCACCTGCACGGTGGAGAAGAATCAGAAGCTGATCCGCTACCTGCGGGATGAGCTGCGCCTGACCTCGGTGAAGGACGGCTGCAGCGAAGGGGCCTGCGGTACCTGCCACGTTTTGATCGACGGCAAGCCCACCAAGGCCTGTATCCCGCAGACCGACAAGCTGGAGGGCAAGACCATCGTCACGGTGGAGGGACTCAGCGACTGGGAGAAGGAGGTCTACACCTTCGCCTTCGGCGAGGCGGGCGCCGTGCAGTGCGGCTTCTGCATCCCCGGCATGGTGATCTCCGCCAAGGGGTTGCTGGACGTGAATCCCGATCCTACCCGCGAGGAAGCGGCCTTTGCCATCCGCAACAATATTTGCCGCTGTACCGGCTATGTGAAGATCATCGACGGCATTTTACTGGCGGCTAAGATCTTCCGCGAGGGGAAGCTGCCTAAAGCATCTGCCGACGACTGGCAGATGGGCAGCCGTGTCCACCGTCTTGACGTGGCGGAAAAGGTGCAGGGCTACGGCCAGTATCCCGATGACATTTATGTGGACGGCATGTGCTACGGCGGCGCTGTCCGCAGTCAATATGCCCGCGCCCGCGTGCTGTCCATTGACACCTCCGCGGCGGAAGCGCTGCCCGGCGTGGTCTGCGTGGCCACCCAAAAGGACATTCCCGGCAAGGTGAATGTGGGACATATCAAAAAGGATCAGCCTACCCTCATCGGTGTGGGAGAGATCACGCACTATCTGGGCGACAGTGTGGCGCTGATCTGTGCCGTGGATCAGGAGACGGTGGAGGCCGCCAAGAAGCTGGTGAAGGTGGAGTATGAAGTTCTGCCCGCCGTCCACAATCCTACGGAGGCCGCTGCACCGGACGCGCCGCTGGTGTTCGAGGGCGACGAGAGCAACGTGCAGGCCTATAAGCATGTTTCCCGGGGCGATGCCGCCGGTGCCATCAAAAATGCCAAATATGTGCTGACGGAGCATTTTTCTACCCCGTGGACGGAGCATGCC
>CAKTKM010000104.1 GCA_934569425.1 uncultured Oscillospiraceae bacterium | reverse complement strand
GCTGGCCGGAGAAGTCATACACCGCGTCGCAGAACTGGCAGGTCATGCTGCAATGTCCCTGTTCGTCCAGGATCTGCCGCAGCTCGTCCTTGCCCAGAGAGATCAGCGCCCGCTCCACCCGCGTCCGGCTGCAGTAGCAGCGGTACTCTACAGGGGAGGTCTCCAGAATTTTCAGTTCAAAGTCCGACATGACCTCCCGCAGCAGATGCTCGGGGTCGTCATCCCTGTCCAGAATGGCGGAGACATTTCCGGCGGCCATAATGCCGCCTTCCACCTTAACGATGGTGTCTTCGGTGGCGCCGGGCAGCAGCTGGATCAGATAGCCACCGGCGGCCTTGACGCTCTGGTCACGATCCACCAGCACGCCCAGACCGCAGGCGGTGGGGATCTGCTCAGACTCCACGAAATAAGCGGCCACGTCCTCGGCAATCTCGCCGCCCAGCAGGTCGATGGTTCCCACATAGGGTTCCTTCATGTGAAGATCCTTGATAACGGTGAGGGTACCCTCGTGGCCGACGGCGCCGCCTACGTCCAGCTTGCCGTCCTGCCGCAGGGGGATGTCCACCTGCGGGTTGGTCACATAGCCGCGGACGTTGCCCTGATTGTCGGACACGGCCAGCACGGTGCCGAGAGGGCCGCCGCCCTTGATCTGCAGGGTCAGGCTGGCGCCGCTGTCCTTCAGGGCGTTGCCCATGAGACTGGCGGCGGACAATGTGCGCCCCAGCGCGGCGGTACCCACCGGCAGCAGCTTGTGGATCTGCCGCGCCCGTTCGGTCAGGCCGCGGCTGCAAATGGCGGCGGCCTGTACGAGGCCGTCGGAAGAAATGGCTCTTACGATACGATCCATGGAAAATCACTCCTTGTGAGGTCATTTGCGGATGGCGGTGAAATAGATGCGCTGCGCATCCTCTTTGGGTCGGCGGCGCACCATGTCGCCATAGGTGCGGATGTCGGTGAAACCCGCGGCCTGCAGCCACGCGGTCAGCTCCTCCACGGTGTAGGCACGCTGGCGGTGGATCTCCAGATCCCGCGCCCACGCGCCATCGCTGCGGCGGCGGAAGAGGTCTACATAATAGGTGCAGAGGCCGCGGAGGTACTCTGTACGCCAGACGCAGTAGGTATCCTCCGTCTCATCCAGAAAGACCTGACCGTCCAGAGAAGCCAGCTTTGCCACGGTGTTCACATCGAATACCAGCAGTCCGCCGGGGGAGATGAACAGGTGCAGGCGCCGGAAGGTACGCTGTACGTCGGCGGGACGGGCCAGGTAATTGATGCTGTCCAGACAGCAGATGGCGGCGTCCACGGTGCCGTACAGATCCAGCTTGGGCATGGACTGGTGCAGGAAAATAGGCGCGATGTCCGCCGCGGCATCGGACTTGTTCATGGCGGCGGAGAGCATGTCCTCGCTGCCGTCCACGGCAATCAGTTCGTAGCCCCGGCCGGCCAGCAGCCACGTCATAGCGCCGGTACCGCAGGCCAGATCCAGCACGGTATGCACCGGGATACGGCTGCGGCGGAACAGCTTCTCGATATAATCCGCCCGCTTTTCGTACTGTACGTCCACGGTCAGAGCGTCGTAGCTGGCGGCCAGCGCATCGTAAGCGCTCATGCCTCGCTCTCCTTAGCCTCCTGCGCTTTTCCGGCGGCTTCCTTGTCCTCCAGCTCCTTCATGCGTTCCAGCACGCCCTCGTAGCCGCCTGCACCGTAGATCAGGCTGCGGTTGACGCGGCTGATGGTGGCGCTGGAGGCGCCGGTGCGCTCCAGAATGTCGTTGTAGATCAGTCCCTGACTGAGCAGCGTGGCCACCTCGTAGCGCTGCTCCATGGAGCGCAGTTCCGGAATGGTACACAGATCCTGAAAGAAGTTATAGCACTCCTCCTCGTCTCTCAGCAGCAGGATGGCCTTATACAGGCGGTCGCTTTTCTCCTTCTTGGCGATCTTGCATTTGGTGGTATGCACGGCCATGGCGGTTCCTCCCTTGTTCTCTCACTTACCCTGTTGTTCCAGACAATTTCCTGTTACTTTCTTATTTTAGCGCTTTCACACATGAAAGTAAAGCGGGAAAGTGAAAATTTTCCGTGAAGAAGGGAGGACGGGAACTTTTTTCCGGAGGAGACCGTCCTATTTATATAGGGAAACCAAAGAGCAGGAGGAAAAGGGCATGAAAAAAGGACGGGCGATGCTGTGCGGCCTGCTGGCGGCGCTGCTGTTGGCGGGGTGCGGCAGCGGTGCGGCAGGGGAGTATGCCATTGTGGAGGCCGGTTATCCTGCCCGGACGCAGAAAACAGAGACCCAGGCAGACGCGGCGGAGCTGGTGCGGTTCAGCAGCGAGACGGCGGAGATGATCCTTCCGGCAGGGGAGAATGCCGTGTACTCGCCGGTGAGCCTGTATCTGGCGCTGGGGATGGTGACGGAGCTGGCAGATGGCGAGACGAAGCGGCAGGTGACGGATCTGCTGGGGGTGTCCGGCGGCGAGAGCCTGCGGCAGTGGACGCAAAGCCTGTGGCGGCAGCTTTACCGCGACGAGAAGGACAGCGCCCTGCGGTTGGGGAATGCAGCGTTCCTCAATGAAACCGT
The DNA here is from genome assembly GCA_934569425.1 of uncultured Oscillospiraceae bacterium. Taxonomy (GTDB): domain Bacteria; phylum Bacillota; class Clostridia; order Oscillospirales; family Oscillospiraceae; genus Vescimonas. The sequence continues at coordinate 2,383 of CAKTKM010000104.1, read as the reverse complement.
GTCATTCCACAAGGAGCCGCTGGAGGTTCTGGCGAAGGACTATTATGCGTCCAGCTATCGTTTGCCCATGGGGGCAAGCGCGGCGGACAAGGCCATTGCCGCGTGGCTGGATGAGCAGACCAACGGCCTGCTGAGCGACGACACCGGGGCGATCAGGACGGAGGGAAACGACCTGCTGCAGCTATACAATACTATATATTATAAGGCGGCATGGCGGGTCGAGTTCTTCGAGGGCGCGACGAAGAAGGATGTTTTTACCGCTGCCGACGGAACGGAGCAGAGAGCGGACTTCATGCACCTCTCCATTGAGGGAGACCCTGTGCGGAAGGGCGAGGGCTACCGGTGCGCGCCGCTGTATCTGAAGGACGGCGGCGAGATGACCTTCTATCTGCCGGACGAGGGCGTGACGGTGGAGGAGCTTTTGCGGCGGGAGAACTTCCTGAGGGAAGCGGAAGACTTGCTTACGGATGCCCTTGAGGTGCGGGTCAGCTGGTCGGTGCCAAAATTTGACCTCCACGATTCGCTGGAGCTGAACGACGCATTGCAGGCGCTGGGCATTACGGACGCCTTTGATGCCGTCAAAGCGGACTTCTCGCCGCTGACGGAGCAGACGGCATATGTGGAGAGCGTGAATCAGGCGGTGCGGGTGAGGATCGACGAGGAGGGCATAGAGGCTGCTGCCTTCACCGAAGTGCAAGAAGCCGGCGCGGGTGCGCCGCAGGAGTTGGACGAGGAGGAGATGAACCTGAACCGGCCGTTCCTGTTTGCCATCTGGAAAGACGGTGCGCCGCTGTTTGTGGGCGCGGTACAGACCATGGAGGAAATGTAATATGAAACGAATGAGAGCAATGGTGTGCGGCCTGCTGGCGGCGCTGACGCTGGCGGGCTGCGGGACACAGCAGCCGGACAGGGAACCGCAGCAGGGAGGAGGCGCCGCGGCGAAGGATCTGACGCAATATGCCGTGGCGGAGGCCGCCTATCCGGTATTTCCCGAGGAACCGGCGTATGAAGACTACGTCAACGAAAACGGTGAAGGGGACTGGGACGCCTATTTCGCGGCGCAGGAGGCCTATCATGAGGCATTGCAGAAGATGGGCAAGGGGCAGCGGCCGGATGACGGCACGGTGCGGCGTTTTGCCAGCCGGACGGCGGAGCGGATCTTCGCCGGCGGAGAGAATACCGTATATTCACCGGTCAGTCTTTACGCGGCGCTGGGGATGCTGGCGGAGCTGACGGACGGCCAGACGCGGCAGCAGGTGATGGAACTGCTGGACGCTAACGACGGGGAAGGACTGCGGCAGCAGATCCAAAACCTGTGGGTGAGTATCTATCAGGACGGCGACGCCGTGTGCCGGTTGGCCAACGCCGCTTTTGTGCGGGAAAATGCGCAGGTGAAGCAGGAGGCGCTGGAGACACTGGCGCAAAGCTACTATGCGTCCTCTTACCGGGTGCCGATGGGGACAAAGGAGGCGGATGAGGTCATTGCTGGTTGGCTGAACCAGCAGACCGGCGGGCTGCTGTCGGAGGAGACTGGGAACATCCGCACGGAGAAGGAGAACCTGCTGCGGCTTTACAATACCATATATTATAAGGCGGGCTGGCTGGCGCCCTTTGAGAGCGGCCAGACGAAGACAGATACCTTTACCGCTGCCGGCGGCGCGAAGCAGCGGACGGATTTTATGCACAAGCGGGAGGAAGGGCGCTTCCGGAAGGGCAAGGACTACACCGCCGCGCCCATGTATCTGAACTATGGGCGGATGGTATTCGTGCTGCCGGAGAAGGGCGTGACGCCGGAGAGTCTGCTGCAGCGGCAGGACTTTCTGACGGAGCTGACGGGAGACTACAACGGTGCGGACGTGATCTGGTCGGTGCCGAAGTTCGACGTGAAGTCCTCCACAGACCTGAAGGACATTCTGAAGGCGCTGGGTGTGACCGATGCCTTTGACCGCGAAAAGGCGGATCTCTCGCCGCTGACGGACGGCATCGCGTATGTAGACAGTGCGATGCAGGCCGCCCGGGTGAAGATCAACGAGGAGGGCGTGGAGGCTGCGGCCTACACGGAGATCGTCGCCAACGACGAGGCGGCCATGGAACAGCCTCCCGTGGTGGAGATGGATCTGAACCGGCCGTTTGCGTTCGTGATCTTCGACGGAAACGATGTGCCGCTGTTTATGGGTACGGTGCAGACGGTGGCGTAAGGTCATACCGGGACGCCCGGAGAGTAGTTGGCGGAAACGCTGAAAAACCTGAAAATTTTTAGAAAAATAAGAGAAAATCCCCTTGACAATCAGGGGATTTTCCTTTATTATAGACAAGTACGCGCGTGATGGGTGCTGCACACCCGGAGGCGTTTACAACTGCGATGAACCGAAAGATTGCGGCG
>CAKTKM010000103.1 GCA_934569425.1 uncultured Oscillospiraceae bacterium | reverse complement strand
CCGCCCACAGGGCGCAGCAGTGCCGCCGGACGTGCGCCTGACCCTCGCCGCCCCGGCGGCTGAAGATGGCCTTCAGGCCGCCCACAGGGCGCAGCAGCACCGCCGGACGTGCGCCTGACCCTCGCCGCCCCGGCGGCTGAAGGAGGCCGCCAGGCCGCCCACAGGGCGCAGCAGCACCGCCGGGCGTGCGTCTGACTACCACCGTCACCGGCGGCTGAAGATGGCTTTCGGGACGCCCAGGACGCGGCAGCGCAGCCGTGTGTGCGTCTGACCCCGTCACCCCCGGCGGCTGAAGGAGGCCGCCAGGCCGCCCACAGGGCGCAGCAGTGCCGCCGGACGTGCGCCTGACCCTCGCCGCCCCGGCGGCTGAAGATGGCCTTCAGGACGCCCAGGACGCGGCAGCACCGCCGGGCGTGCGTCTGACTACCACCGTCACCGGCGGCAGAAGGCGGCCTTCGGGACGCCCAGGACGCGGCAGCACCGCCGGGCGTGCGTCTGATCTCCACCGTCACCGGCGGCTGAAGGCGGTAACCAGCCCAATTTTCCCCCCTTATTTTCGCCCTTTAGTCGGATATAAAGCGGGGCGCGGAAAGCGATTATATACCAGCAAAAAGAGCGGAAAAAACGAAAACGGTGGCATTTGCCACCGCAGGAAATAGCCTCCTCTAATTCAAATCCCTCCTTCCGCGCCAAAACCCCGGAAACCTTGTATTTGCAAGGCTTCCGGGGTTTTTGTTTTTCCTGCGTGTGCTGCACTGACTTGCCCTGAATTTGCGTAAAACCTGTTCCGTGGGCTACATTGTGGCTAACATTATGGCTAACACGCCAGGCCCGCTCCTGCACACATCCGTCGCCGGTATCCCTGCGCGAAAAAAGAGACATCCTGGCGGATGTCTCTTTTTTTCACGCAGGGTTTTACACACAGGATCAGCTGCGCAGGCCCGCCGCCTGCATGATGGCCTCCACCGCCTCTACGGGCTGGCTGCCCCATGTGATCTCCACGTCGGCGCAGCCGGCGCCGTCCAGCAGGTCCCGGGCGCCGTCGGTCAGCAGCTCCTGACAGGTATCATCCACCAGCGCCAGCTTTTGCAGGTACGTCTCCAGGTCGTCGTTCTTCGCGGCCAGCCATGTGGACGCCGCCTCGCTGATCTCATCCGCGCCGAGGCCGGTGTCCACGCCCCAGCTCAGCAGCCGGGTCGCCGCCTGCACCGCCGACAGCGAGGAACCCGCCGTCCCCAACACGACATCGGCGTCGATCTCATCCAGAACAGGCAGCGTCAGGACGGGCTGCACATCGGCCGGCGCATCAGGCGCACCGGAGGTGGAGCAGGTCACGCTGCCGTCCCCGGAGATGGTCACATACAGCTTCTCCTGCGCGGCGTCATAGAGGAACGAGGCCTCCCCCAGCGGCGTATCATCCGCGGACTGCGCGCCGACGGTAAAGAGGACCGAGCGGTTTTCCGTCTCGGCAAGCTGTGCGATATCCTCGCCCATGAAGATCCATTCCCCGGCCTTCAGCGCCGATCCGTCCGCGTTTTCACACACTTTTGAGAAGCTGCCGCCGCGCAGGTAAACGGAGCCTACGTCGCCGCGCTCCAGCTTGACATATACGCCGTTTGCAGCGGCAGCGGGCGTATCCGGCTCCGAGGGCGTATCGCTTTCCGCCGGTGTCAGTCTGGTGCAGCCCATCATAAGGACAGCGGTCAGCAGAGCCGCCGCAGTCAGCAAAATTTTCGTCATTTTCTTGCAGTTTTTCATAATTTCTCCTATTTTACGCCTGTTTGATCCTGTACGCATACCACTCCGCGCCGGTCTTTTCAAAGCCGGCGGACAGGAACATACGCTGGCTCTGATGGTTGAAGGCATAGATATTGGCTGTCACCTGCTCCATTCCCTTTTCCCTTGCAAGCGCCAGCATATCCTGCACGCAGCGCCGCCCGATATGCCGGTTCTGATACGCCTTGCAGACAACGATGGCGATCTCACCGGTATCACGCAGGGAGATGTCCCCCACCAGCGTGCCCCGATATTCGATGTACCAGCAGCAGCCGTTGGCGCTGAGATAGTCGTACATACGGTGCAGCAGCTCCGTGTCATAGGGCGTGTCCCGGTCATCCACCTGCCGGCACACGTCCGGGTCCTGATACCACGGCAGCGATACGGCATCATTTCTGTAATACGGGACCAGTCTGATCTCGCTGTCCACGATCCGCTCTGTCATTTCAGCCTTCAAAAGAATTGCATATGGAACGATTTTTGCTTCCGCCTTGAAAATAAAAAGCCGCTTTTTATTTCCGCCTTGAAGATAACAGCGCAGCGCAGACCGTTTCCCCGGTCTGCACTGCGTCTGAGCGTCTGGCATGGTCCTGTTTTACACTGCGCCCGCTCCCGGCCCGATCAGCGCGCGGAACGCCGCATCGCGGTCAAAGGTGCCGGCAGCGAAGCCGGGGATCTCCTTGATAGCCTTGCAGATGCTGATGCTGAACCCCGTCAGGATCCGGCCCAGCTCCTCATCGGAGTAGGGGCAGTCGCCGGTGACGATCAGGGTGGACAGGCTGTGCACCACCAGCCACAGGTCACGGAAATAGAGGTCCGCCTCCCCGGCGGTGATGTGATAGGCGGCCATCAGCGTGGGGCGCACATGCTCCCGCAGATGCCCCATGGACGCCATGGCGCTGTACTCCTTTGACCGCGTGAGAAACAGCAGCCGGTAAAGCTCCGGCTCCTCCCGGGCAAAGCGGATGTACTGCTTTCCGACGCCCAGGAAGGGTATCTCCTCCCGCAGGCCCTCGTTGGTATAGCGGTCATACACGCCGACCGCCGCGGCATAGGTCTCCGCCCGGATGCCGTCCATGGAGCCGAAGCTGGTGAAGATCGGTTGTGTGGACGTGCCCAGCTCATCAGCGATGTTCTTCGCCGTCAGGCCGTCGGCCCCTCTGGCCCGCACGACCCGCAGCGCCGCCTCCACCATTTCCGTTTTTGTAAACTTGTTCTTCGGAGCCATTGGCTGCACCCCTTCATATCCATGCAAAGCAACTAATACATATCGCGCGATGTGTATTGCGTATTATACACGCCGCAGACGCGGCTGTCAAGCCCTGTGCGCCGTTTCAGGCATCCAGCGTTTCCAGGAACTCCCGAATAGCGCGGATGAAAGCATCCGCCTTCAGCACGGTGGACAGGTGTCCGCCGGAGACATAGGTGATCTTCGGCTCGTGCATCAGCTGGATCAGGTCCCGCTGCATGCGGCCGGAGAAAAAGTCCTGGTCCGGCAGGATCAGGAGTATCCGCCCCGCCAGCGCCGCAAAATCATCCGCCGTTACCGGCGTCTGCTTCATCAGATCGGCCAGCAGCCCGGAGATATGCACGTCCTTCTCCCGCGGATAATCCTTGAAGATCGTCTCGAACATGTTCCGGGCATAGGCGGCCTCCTCCGTGCTCTCATTGCGCAGGTGTCCCATGCCGGCCTTGATCAGCGCGGGCTTCAGCTTCTCGTAATTGCAGTGCTTCATGTACCACAGCATCAGCGGCGCAAGGCGGTATTTCCGCTTCAGGCTTTTCAGCGTGGCCGCGTCCATGCCGCCGTTCAGGAACACCAGCGTTCTGCCGCCCTCCCTGCCGCTGCAGGTGAAGCGGAACCGCGCCCCGTCCACAGTCACCGTCTCGCAGGGATGCGCCGCCGAAAAGCGCTCCAGCTTCTCTGAATATAACATCGCCATACCTCCTGTTCGTTTCGCGCCGCATCTTTCTTACGGCCGCTGCTCCTCCGGATCGCCAATCTTCAGGCAGAAGTCGCAGCAGTCACCGCCCCGGCCCAGCGTCTTTGTGCGGTGCCAGATGAGTCTGGGATGCAGCCCGACATAGCTGACATCGTCGCAGTCGCAGAAGCAGCGGCACAGCTCCGGACAGCCGTACTGCACGCAGGTGTCGTGATAGGGGCAGCGCGTCATGTCGATGCGCCAGATGGTGCTGTCCGTTTGCAGCTCCGTGGCGGCAAAGCCCGCCGCCGGGCCAAAGGTCGTCCGGGTCGAACGGCCGAAAATGCCGGGCACCAGACGGTACAGCCCCGGCAGGCGCAGCATCGCCGTCAGGAGCCTGTGGATCCTTCGCCCCTTCTGCTCCAGATAGCCGTGCACCGTCTGCAATGCCTCCGCCTGCGCCGGGAACCGCCGTGTGACCGTCTCCCGGAAGTCCGCGGCGAGATAGCTCTCCTTCATGTCTGCGCTCCCTTCCTCTCTCAGAGGTTAGTTTTATCTAACCAACATCCTTTTGAAAGGCCGCCCCGCGGCGGTCTTTTTCGCAGGCACATTGTAGCACGCGCATACGCTTTTTGCAAGACGGTGTTTTACCTCCGGAACTGCAAAAGCATCCGGCGGAGAGCAGCCCCTCCGCCGGATGCGTATACGCCGTCACAGGACATCCTTTGTCAGTTCCCGGCCGCAGATGATGTTCAGGTTGCCGTTCCGGCAGCGCAGCGCGTCCAGAAACTCCTTGGGGATCCGGTCCTCCGGCAGGGTGACGCGGTACTCCAGCTCGTACAGCGTGCCCATGTTGCTGGTCTTGACCTTTACCAGCGTGTGCGCCGTGGTGTACTGGCTGAACAGGTCGTCAAACAGGTCCTCGTAGTCCAGATTTTCGGGGATGGTGATCTTCAGGCTCCGTTCCCCGGCGGGTCTGCCGCCCAGATGCACCGCTGTCAGCAGCATCAGCGCGGCGGAGACGATGACGAATGTCAGCACTGCCAGCCCCACATAGCCCATGCCGGTGGCCAGGCCGATGGCCATGCCCAGGAACAGCACGCCGATCTCCCGGGCCGTGCCCGGTACGGAACGGAACCGCACCAGACTGAAGGCACCGGCCACCGCCACGCCGGCGCCGATGTTGCCGTTGACCAGCATGATGACCACCTGCACCACTGCGGGCAGGATGGCCAACGTCACGGCAAAGCTCTGGCTGGAGCGGGCACGGAACTGGGACACCAGCGCCAGGCCCACGCCCAGCGCCAGCGACACCGCGGT
>CAKTKM010000102.1 GCA_934569425.1 uncultured Oscillospiraceae bacterium | reverse complement strand
CCTCGCTGCCCGCCTGCACGAAACGGAAGATGTTGTCGATGAACAGCAGCACGTCCTTGTGCTCCTCGTCGCGGAAGTACTCCGCCATGGTCAGTCCGGACAGTGCCACCCGCATACGGACGCCGGGTGACTCGTTCATCTGGCCGAAGACCAGCGCCGTCTTGTCGGACACACCGCTTTCCCGCATTTCGCCCCACAGGTCGTTGCCCTCGCGGCTGCGCTCACCTACGCCGGTGAAGATGGAATAGCCGCCGTGTTCCATGGCGACATTGTGGATCAGCTCCTGGATCAGCACGGTCTTGCCCACACCTGCGCCGCCGAACAGGCCGATCTTGCCGCCCTTGGGATACGGTTCAAGCAGGTCGATGACCTTGATGCCGGTCTCCAGAATATCGGCGGCGGGCATCTGCTCGGCAAAGGTGGGTGCGCTGCGGTGGATCTCCCACCGGGGAGCGCTGTCATCCACCGGCGCTCCGCCGTCTATGGGATCACCCAGTACGTTGAACATACGCCCCAGCGTCTTTTCGCCCACGGGCACCACGATGCCGTGGCCAGTGGCGGTGACGGTCAGTCCGCGGCCCAGCCCTTCGCTGCCCGCCATTATGACGCAGCGGACGGTCCTGTTTTCCAGATGCTGCTCCACCTCCATGGTGTAACGCTGACCGTTGACCTCCACGGTCAGCGCCTCGTTGATGGCGGGCAGGCTCCCCTCCGGGAAGCGGACGTCGATCACGGGGCCGGAAATGCCCGTGATAATACCTTGTTTCATTGCGGTCAGCCCTCCTTTTCTTTCTTGCCGCGCTGGGCGCGCTCACCGGCGGAGACCTCGGTGATCTCCTGCGTGATGGCCGCCTGACGCGCACGGTTGAACTGTACGGACAGATCCTTCAGCAGCTCCTCCGCGTTCTGATCCGCCGCGTTCATGGCGGTCATGCGGGCGCTCTGCTCGCTGCAGAAGCTGTCTACCAGCGCACTGTAAATATAGCCGGTCAGGCAGCTCCGCACGGCGTTGTCCAGCACCACGCCGGGGGACGGCACGAACTCGTACACCCTGTCCCCGGCCGTCTCGGCAGCAGCCGCGGCGAAGCGCTCGCGGTGCAGTGGCAGAAGCTGCGCCTGCCGCACCACGGCCTCCAGCCCGTTCTTCATATCGGTATAGATGACCCACACGGCGTTGATCTCTCCGGCGTCATACCGCTCCAGCAGCAGCTCGGCGATCTGCCGCGCCCGTTCCAGCGTAGGATCCTGCGCCGTGTAATGAAAGCGCTCCTCAATGGGAATGCCCCGCTGGGTGAACCAGCGGTGGCCATATTCGCCCACCACATACAGCGCCGTGTCCGTATGGTCGGCCAGCAGCTTCTGCGCCTGCCGGACAACATTCTGGTTATAGGCGCCGGCCAGTCCCTTGTCCGCCGTGATCAGCAAACAGGCCGTCACGCCGGGCAGCGGCCTTGTGCTGCCGTCGGATGGCAGCAGATAGCGGCTCTCGATGGTGCTGTCCGTGTTGAACACACGCCCCACCTCGGTCTTTAGCGCCTGAAAGTAGGGACGGGTGTTGTCCAGCTCCTGCCTGGCCTTGCGCAGCTTGGCCTGCGAGATCAGATACATGGCATGGGTGATCTTCTGTGTCTGCCGGACGCTTCCGATGCGCCGGCGGATCTCACTGGTACTCGCCATGCGCTCACCGCCCGCCCGCGCGCCGGAATTTCTCCAGCGCGGTCTTCGCAAAGTCAATGATCTGCCGGCGCAGGTCGTCGGTCAGCGCCGTCCCCTGTTCCAGCTGCAGCATCAGGCTCTGACGGTTGGTGGCAAACTCCTTCAGAATGTAGTCCCGCAGGGCGCAGACCTGAGACACCGGCACCTGCTGGTACATATGCGCCATGGCGGTCACCAGTGTGATGATCTGCTGCGCCTGACTCAGCGGGGCGCTGCGCCCCTGCCGCAGAATACGCATCAGACTCTGGCCGTAGGCCAGCTGGCTCTTGGTCTCCTCATCCAGATCGCTGGAGAACTGGGTGAACACCTCCATCTCGCGGTACTGCGCCAGATCCAGGCGCAGCGTGCCGACGGCCTTCTTCATGGCCTTGGTCTGCGCCGCGCCGCCCACACGGGACACGGACAGGCCCACGTTCACCGCCGGACGCTGTCCGGAGAAGAACAGACTGCTCTCCAGAAAGATCTGTCCGTCGGTGATGGAGATGATATTGGTGGGGATATAAGCGGACACGTCGCCCGCCTGCGTCTCCACGATGGGCAGCGCCGTCATGCTGCCGCCGCCACGCGCATCGCTGAGCCGCGCCGCCCGCTCCAGCAGGCGGGAGTGCAGATAGAACACATCGCCGGGATAGGCCTCGCGTCCGGGGGAGCGCCCCAGCAGCAGGCTCAGGGCGCGGTAGGCAATGGCGTGCTTGGAAAGGTCGTCGTACACGATCAGCACGTCCTTTCCCCTGTTCATGAAATACTCACCGATGGCCGCACCGGCATAGGGGGCGATGTACTGCATGGAGGCGGACTCGCCCGCTCCGGCACAGACGATGATAGAGTAGTCCATGGCGCCGCGCCTGCGCAGCAGCTCCGCGATCTGCGCCACAGAGCTGGCCTTCTGGCCGATGGCCACATAAATGCAGATCATGTCCTTCCCCTTCTGGTTCAGGATGGTGTCGATGGCGATGGACGTCTTGCCGGTCTGCCGGTCGCCGATGATCAGCTCACGCTGTCCCCGGCCAATGGGGAACATGGAGTCGATGGACAAAATGCCCGTCTCCATGGGGGTATTCACCGGCTGGCGGTCGATGATGCCGGGGGCGGGGCTCTCGATCCTGCGGTACTCCTCCGCGGGAATGTCTCCGCCGCCGTCAATGGGTGCGCCCAGCGCGTCCACCACACGGCCGATCATGCCGCCGGACACGCCGATACCTGCGGTCCTTCCGGTACGGTATACCGCCGTACCCTCGCTGACCTCCTCCACGCGGCCAAACAGGATGCAGCCGATGCGGCTGCCCCGCAGCTCCTGCACCATGCCCCGGATGCCGCCCTCAAACAGCAGGATCTCGCCGTAGGTAGCGCCCTCCAGACCGTCCACATAGGCGATGCCGTCCGCCACGGTCAGCACGCTGCCCACCTCGCGGGCGCACACCTCCGGCACCCAGCTTTTCACCGTGTCCCGGATCAGGGGGATCACCGAACCGCCGGTGCTCCTGAGGCCGGTCAGCCTTTCCTCCAGCTGGCGCAGCCGGCCTTCCGCCGTCCAGTCGATGACCTCGCTGCCCACCTGAATGCGGAAGCCACCCGCCGCGGAGCGGTCCTCCTGCCACACCAGCGCAACGGCCTCGCCGTACTTTTTCGACAGCACAGCCTCCAGCCGCTCCTTCTGCCCGCTCTCCGGCGGGCAGGCGCTGAACAGTTTCGCCGTCAGGCGTGCATCAGTGCTCATGCTCTTCTTCCTCCTCCGCGGCGTTCACAAAGGCGTCGTAGGCCTGTGCCGTCCGCACCGCAAGGATCTTCTCCATGGCGTCCTCGGCAATGGTCACCGCCTCGCGGTTGGCCTCCGCCACGATCTTCCTGCGCTCGCTCTCCGCGGCGGATCTGGTATCGGACAGGATCTTGTCCGCCTGCGTCTTGGCCGCGTCACGCTGCTGCTGCATGTACTCCTCCGCCTCCTTGGCGGCGGTGGCCCGCTTCTCATCCAGTTCAGCGTCCAGCGCAGCCTCCCGCTGCGCCATGGCTACCTTCATGGCCTCGGTGTCCTTCTCCCGCGCCTGCGCGGCGGACTCCATGTCGGCATAGTGCTTCTCCCGCTTTTCCATAAAGGCCTTCACCGGCTTGAACAGCAGCAGATACAAGCCGCCCACCAGAATGGAGAAGTTGAAGAAGTGCAGCAATATCTGCTGCCAATCAATATTCAGAGGGATGTTACTCATAGCACGGCTCCCCTTTGCTTACAGCACAAAGATGATCAGAATGACCACCAGCAGGGCGTAAATGATGGCGGTTTCCAGAAACACCAGACCCAGCATCATGGTGGTGCGGATCTTACCCTCGGCCTCCGGCTGGCGGGCAATGCCCTCGGCGGACTTGCCGACAGCCATGCCCATACCGATGGCGCCGCCGGCGGCGGCAATACCGATGGCGATACCCGAGGCAATGGCCTTGCCGTTGGTAGCGCCGGCGGTGGAAGTCTCCTCCGTCTGCGTCTCGGCGGTGCCGTCCGCAGGCGCAGTATCGGCAAAGGCGGTCACGGTCAGGATGGCGGTCAGCGCCAGCACCAGGCACAGCACTAAGGCAAACACTCTCTTGTTCATCAGCTTTTTCATGATTCCTTTTTCCTCCGTCAAATATTTGCAGTTTCGATGTTCTTTTCCTTTTTCTTCTTTTTGGGCTTACCGGCCTGCTTTTCCGATACCTCGCCGTAGAACAGCGTGGTCAGCATGGTCAGCACATAGGCCTGGATCAGCGCGTGCAGCAGCGTGAACAGCACCGCCACGATCACCGGGATCACATAGCTCAGCGTCACATAGTAATACACCAGCTCCGTCACCAACAGGCCGCTGAGCAGCGCGCCGAACATACGGAAGCTCATGGAGATGGGCAGGGAAAAGTCCTTCAGCGTCTTGCCCAGTCCCTTGACACCGTTGCCCAGAATGCCGCCGCCCATTATGACCAGATAGGACAGGCAGCCGAGGGAGATGGCCGCGTTCACGTCCGACAGCGGCGCCGGCAGGGTGATGATACTTCCGTTGGTGGTAACGGCCTGAAAGCCGAACAGCTCAAACAGCGTACCCACAAAGATGTATACGCCCGCGCCGAAGGCATACGCCCCCAGGAATTTGTACCGGTGAGGGCTGTTGCCGCGGGCCATGCCGTCAAACATGCCCACCACCGTTTCCAGCGCCAGCTGCAGCTTTCCCGGTACCATTCTGAACCGTGGGATCACAAAGATCCGCAGCAGCAGCGCCGCCAGCAGCAGTGCGCCCACCACCACCAGCGAGGAGATGTACGCCGGGTTCACCTCCTTCAGTCCGAACAGGCTGACGCGGTTCGTCCCATGGAGCACCGCATCAC
>CAKTKM010000101.1 GCA_934569425.1 uncultured Oscillospiraceae bacterium | reverse complement strand
GCTGTGGAGAGCCTGAAGCGCACCATCAACGAGAACTATCTGGACGTGGCGGTGGGACGGGTGATGACCCAGGCCAACCTGCTGGCCGCCGATCTGACGGAGGACGATCCCGAGGCGGCGGTGAAGGGCGTGTTCTATCAGGCACGGGATCTGCTGGCGGGCTGCCGCGCCACCATGGACGCCTTCGAGGCGGCAGATCGGGGCGGCACGGCGGACTTTGACGCCGACAAGCTGGCACAGACTATCCAGAACATCAACAGCGATCTGCCCGACGGCGCACAATTGCAGCAGACGGCGGCGGAGATCGACCGGATGGTGTTCACCGCGCTGGAAAAGGTACAGCGGGCGCTGGATGCCATCCAGCAGGCAGCGGAGGACGACAGCAGGCTTCAGGAGGCCCGCAAGGCCATTGAAGAGGCGGCCGCCGCCATGGGGCAGCTGGGCGACCAGCTGACCGCGTGGGCAAACCGGCTGGAGCAGCAGCCGCTTGGACACGCGGCTGCCAAGCTGGCCCGCGAGATGGCGGCCAAGTGCTACGCCCTGCAAAGCCGCCTGGCGGCGCTGCCGGACAACGAGGATCTGCAGACCGCCATCCGGGACTGCAAGGCCATCATCAGTGCCATCGGCGATATGACGAGCAAGCTGACGCCTACCGCCAAGGAGCTGCGGGATGAGCTTCAGAACGTCATGGGGCAGGTATCCCGCACCATGGGCAGCGTCAAGAGCCTCAGTGACGACGCCCGGGCGGTGCAGGACGCCCTGTCCGACACGGCGCTGGCGCTGGAGGACACCATGGCGCTGCTGCGCCCCGCCGCGGATAACCTGTCCCGCTCCGTGGACGAAGCCCTTGATACCTTGCAGGACTTGAGCGACGAGGCGTACATGGATACCCTGCTGGACATTCTGGGCGGCGATCCGGAGGAGTACGGCCAGTACTTCTCTCAGGTGGTGCAGACCACGGTAACGCCGATGTATCCCATCGAGAACTACGGCTCCGCCATGGCGCCCTTCTACACGGTGCTGGCCATCTGGGTGGGCGGCGTCATTCTGGTGTCGCTGGTGAAGCCCCACGCCCGGAAGGACGGGCTCATCGACCCCACGCCTGCCCAGCTGTACTTCGGGCGCTACATTCTCTTTTTCCTGCTGAGCCAGCTGCAGGCGGCCATTATCATCACCGGCGACCTGCTGATTCTGAAGATCCAGTGCCTGCATCCGGGGCTGCTGTACCTGACCGGCTCGCTGACGGCACTGACCTTCAGCCTGCTGATCTACTCCCTTGCCCTGTCCTTCGGCGACGTGGGCAAGGCCATCGTGGTGGTCATCATGGTATTGCAGATCGCCGGCTCCTCCGGCACCTTCCCCATTGAGCTGCTGCCGGAGGTCTATCAGAAAATTTACCGTTTCTTCCCCTTCCCCTACGCTATCGACGCCATACGGGAGTGCATCTGCGGCCTGTACGGCGATCACTATATGACGCAGATGGCGTATCTGCTGCTGTTCGATGCGGCGGCGCTGGCGATCGGCCTTCTGGTGCGGCGGCCCTTCATGGGGCTGAACCACTTTATGGAGGCCAAGCTGGAAGAGACCGAGCTCTTGTAAGGAGGTGGCCGGATCATGACAACAGAAGAAAAGTACCATCAGCTCTATGACCGGCTGCTGGAAGAGGTGACCACCCTGCACCAGAGCAATCAGCGCCGCATCCGCACCGGTATGCGGGCGCTGCTGATCGTAACGCTGGGGCTGATGCTGCTGATGTTTTTGGCGGAGGGCAACAAGGTATTCACGCTGATCCTGTGGATCGTGTCCATGTTCGCGCTGGTGGCATATCTCATCAGCGTGGAGTACATGGACTACGAGCTGCAGAAGAAATTGCAGGATATTACCCACGAGGAGCTTTCCGACCTGGGTCAGCTGACGGTGCTGCCTCAGCTCCCCCGCTCCGTCCGCCTGCCGCAGCTGCTGCGGCGGAAGGACAAGACCGAACCGGAAGAGGAGGCCGCCGTCAACGCCGGTCAGGCCGTGACGCTGCCCATGCCGGAGGCGGACGCCCGCCCCGTGGTAACGGACGCCCCCGTGCCTCCGACGCCTGCCGAGGGAAAGGAGGAGAACCGGCAATGAAGCATATCTGGAACATCTTCCGCGCCGACTGGCAGCGGCTGACCGCCAGCGTGGTGGCGGTGGTGGTGATGCTGGGTCTGTGTCTGGTACCGTGCCTGTACGCATGGTTCAACATCCTCTCCAACTGGGATCCCTACGGTCCCGCCTCCACCGGCAACATCAAGGTTGCCGTGGCCAACGAGGACGCAGGCTGCGAAATTCTCGGCCTGCACCTGAACATCGGTGAGCTGGTGATGGAGGGTCTTCAAAGCAACGACCAGATGGGCTGGGTCTTTCTGGAGGATCAGGAGACGGCGCTGGACGGCGTATCCTCCGGCGACTACTACGCCGCCCTGATCGTGCCGAAGGACTTTTCCGACGACTTTGTCAGTCTGCTGGACGGTGCGCTGGAGCATCCCCAGATCCAGTACTATGAAAACGAGAAGAAAAACGCCATCGCGCCCAAGATCACCAGCAAGGCCAAGACCGCCGTGCAGGAGCAGATCAACAGCACCATCGTGGAGAAGGTGGCCGATGCGCTGACCACCGCCAGCTCGGTGTTCAAGGCACTGGGGCTGGACAGCGGAGATATCGCCGACGCCTTTATCGAGAAGCTGCAGGACGGCCGGGAGCAGCTGAGCCAGCTCAGCGATATTCTGCTGTCGCTGGAGGATGTGATGGTCAATGCCGACGATCTGCTGACGGCGGCATCGGTGACGGTGGACGACGTCAACGGCGTGCTGGTGGATGCCGCCGACACCGTGGGCAGCATCGGCGGCATGATCTCCACCGGGACGGACATTGCCGACGGCGCCTCTGACGACACGCTGGCGGTGCTGAACGCCATTGACCAGAGCCTTGTGGACATAGAGGAAAAGCTGCGGCAGTGGGGAACGGAAGAGGATCCCACCCTTTTGCAGCAGGCGCTGGCGCAGCAGATCGACGATGTGACCGCCAAGCTGACGGCGCTGAAGGCCATTGCCCCCCAGCTGTCCAGTCAGATCGACGCGGCGGTGGCCGCCCTGACCCAGCTTCGTGAGCAGGTCATGGCCGGTATCGACACCGACGTGAAGGATGCGCTGCTGGATCAGCTGACGGAAATCCGCCGGAATGTCCGGGCGGCTGCGCTGAAGACCAATCAAAACGTCAACGACTACATCCACAGTAAAAACGACAAGGCGCTGGACGCCCTTGATTCTGTACGGGAGCTGCTGCGCAGCGGCACCGGCAAGCTGGGTGAGCTGTCCGGAACACTGGAGGGCTACGCCGCCGCGCTGACGCAGTCCCAGTCCACGCTGACGGCAGGCGCCGCGCTGGCGGATACCGTGTCCGGCTATCTGGCGGATCTGGAGGCGGATGTGCGCCGCGTGACCGACAGCGCCGCCTTTCAGGAATTCTGCGACATGCTGGACAACGACCCCGACAGTCTTTCGGACTATCTATCCTCGCCGGTACAGCTGAACACCGAGATTGCCTATGAGATCGGCGACTACGGCTCCGCCATGTCCCCCTACTACATCATGCTGGCGCTGTTCGTCGGCTCGCTGCTGGCGTCGGTGATGATCAAGGTACCGGTGACGCAGCCGCAGTTTCTGGAATACCGCGCCGCGGAACGGTACTTCGGCCGCTTTGTGCTGTTCTTCCTCGTGGGCATGGCGCAGGCGCTGGTGACCTCCTTTGGCTGTCTGTATTTCGTTGGCATCCAGTGTGTTGAGCCTGCCCGGTTCGTGCTGGCCTGCTGCATCTGCTCGCTGAACTTCGCCATGATGAACTTCGGACTCGTCTACGCGCTGGACAACGTGGGCATGGCGCTGGCGGTGATCATCATGGTGCTGCAGGTGGCCGGCTCCGGCGGCTCTTACCCCATTCATGTCCTGCCCACCCTGTTCCAGAAGCTATACCCCTTCATGCCCTTCCACTACGGCATGGACATGATCCGCGAGACCATCGGCGGTATGTACGGCCACACCTACCGCGACTGCGCCCTGATCCTGCTGGGCATGTGCGTGGTGTTCACCGTATTCGGCCTGCTGGTGTACTATCCCGCCCGAAAGCTGAACGCCGCCATTGCCGCAAGCAAGGAGCGCTCCGGTATCATGTAACGGAAACGATAAAAGGCGCCCCGCATGGCAGAGCCATGCGGGGCGCCTTTGCGATTTATTGCAATGACGCGCACTTACTGCTTTTCGCTGACGCGCAGGCGGTTCAGCGCCCGGGACAGGTCGCCCTGCGCGATCCGATACTCCGCCATGCTGCGCTTCTGCCGCAGCTGCTCCTCCGCCTCCCTCCGGGCGCGGAGGGCGCGGTTCACGTCGATGTCCTCGGGACGCTCCGCCGCGTCCAGCAACAGCAGCACCCGGTCTCCGTCGATCTTGAACAGTCCCGGCGCCACGGCGGCGCGGTGGATCTCCCCCTCCTCGGTCTCAAACCGCAGCTCGCCGGCGCACACAGCGCCTACCGTGCTGCAATGACCGGCCAGAACGCCATAGGCGCCGTCCACGGTAGGGATGACCGCCGACACGCATTTGCCACGGAAGAAGGGAACACTGGCCGCCAGCACCTCCAGTTGGAATACCGCCGCCATCACATGCCGCCTTTCTGGAGCTCCTCGGCCTTGCGCTTCACGTCGTCAATGGTTCCTGCGTTGAAGAACGCCGCCTCGGGATAGCCGTCCATGGCGCCGGAAAGGATCTCTTGGAAGCCCCGCAGCGTCTCGCGGAGCGGAACGAACACGCCGGGAGCGCCGCTGAACTTCTCCGCCACATAGAAGGGCTGGGACAGGAAGCGCTGAATGCGGCGGGCGCGTTCTACGGTCTTTCTGTCCTCGTCGCTCAGCTCCTCCATGCCCAGAATGGCGATGATGTCCTGCAGCTCGCGGTATTTTTGCAGGGTGGACTGTACGGCGCGGGCGATCTGATAGTGCTCCTCGCCCACGATGTCCGGCTCCAGGATGCGGGAGGTGGACTCCAGCGG
>CAKTKM010000100.1 GCA_934569425.1 uncultured Oscillospiraceae bacterium | reverse complement strand
GCACAGCACCACATCGGGCATGGCCACGTCCTGCTCGGGACAGGACTTCAGCTTGGCGTAGGCCAGAGAGATGCGGGCGTAGGCGCAGATGTCGTTGGAGTAGCCGTCGGCCTCCGCCACATTGCACATCCGCTCGCCGGCGCCGCGGGCGGCGATACCGGCAGCCTGATTTTCGGGGTATACGGTGGCGATGCCCAGTGTTTCCGGGATCTCCACAGGGAAGTTGCTGGACACCCATGCCACGGGGATGCCCTGCTTCTTGGCCTCAATGGCGTCTACAAAGGCGTCAGCGGCGATCTTGCCCAGCTTGTACTTGGCGGAATTGGGATCCACCGGACGGGGGGCCTTCTTCACTTCTTCTGCCATGCTCTTTCCTCCTTGTTGTTCTGTCCTCATATATCAATGGTATTTGCTTACGAATTGGCTTGTTTCCACGCATACCGCGCCGCTCCGATGGCACCGAAGTACTGCGCCAGCGGATCGTAGGAGATGTCCGTATCCAGCGCCTGCGCCATATAGCGGCGGACGGCCTCGTTGCGGGCCACGCCGCCGGACATGCACACCCGCTCCACGATACCGGCGCGGCGGGCGAGGGAGGCCACGCGGGTGGCGACGCTCTGGCAAATGCCGGCCACCAGATCGCTTCGCTTGACGCCGTTGGCCAGCTGACTGATGACCTCGGACTCGGCAAAGACGGTGCAGGTACTGGAAATGGCGGCGGGGGAATCGCTCTGGGCGGCGATGGCGCCTAACTGGCCGATGTCCAGCCGCAGGATATTGGCCATGACCTCCAGAAACCGGCCGGTACCGGCGGCACATTTGTCGTTCATGATGAAGTTGCTCATGCGGCCGTCAGGAGTCAGGGAGATGATCTTGGCATCCTGTCCGCCGATGTCGATGACGGTGCGCAGATCGGGAAACACGAAGCGGCCGCCTAAGGCGTGGCAGGTCAGCTCGCTGACCTCGCCGTCGGCGCCCTCGAATTTATTGCGGCCGTAGCCGGTGACAATGACGCGGGCCATGTCGGCGCGCTTCAGGCCGCTCTCACGCCACAGCTGCGAAAGGGCGTCGGCGGGGCCGTCTGTGCCGAGGCCGCCCAACTGTAGGCTCTTGGCGGTGATGGAGGCGCCGTCCTGCAGTATGACGCACTTGGAGGTGGTGGAACCGATGTCAATGCCCAGCGTATACATGGCGGCGCTCCTTTCAGTGGGTGAAGAGAATCAACTGGTCTTACCAGTCTATTACTTATTATAGAGTCTTGTGAAATTTGTGTCAATTAGGGATAATGACAATTCTTTAACAATTATTTGTGGATTATACCGAGTTGCAGTTTAAATGAGCAAAGTAAAAAGAAATTTGAATGGGAAAAGTGCCCGCTTTTGGCGGACACTTTTCGGAGAGACAGAAGCCCCGTAGTGGTTCGTGCTTCTATTCGGCAGAGGAATCGATCGCTTCCACGCCGGTTTTGTCCAGCTTCATGTTCCGCCATTGCCGGGGCAGACCCGGAGCGATGAGAGGAAACAGATCATCGGTGTCGGCGGTGGGCTGGATATTATAGGTGCCGTACATGTTGATGATGTCACGGGTGGACTCCGGCGGAGCGGAGAAGGCGTGGACATCCGGTGTGGCATCGTGGGGGAAAGGCTGCTTTTCCATAAAAAAATCACCTCTGTCCGTAGTGTGGACAGAGGCGAAAAAAGTATGAATGGTTATTTTTTGTAAATCTCCGCGTCAAAATCGCGGACACGCTCGTCACGGCGGACATCCTGCACATAGACCACGTTGGTTTCGTCAAAGGCCAGGCGCATGGCAAAATCCTTGGCCTCGGCAATATCGTTGGTCTGGAAGAAGTCGCGGAACTCCTCCTCGTTGATGCGGCGCCACATGATATGGAAGCGATAGGGATCCATAGACGTCCTCCTTCAAAATGGGGTGTATTTTTCAGTATAGCGCGTTGCGGAGGAAAAAGCAACGGTGGGATTTGCTAAAATTCGAGGAAATATTTCTACATAGTTCGGGGCGGGAAATTTGGGAAAACCGCTTCCTTTGGGACGGGGGATGGGGTATAATACCCACCATATTAAATAATGGGGGCATATTGGGATGAAAGTAGGCTTTGACAACGAGAAGTATTTGGCCTTGCAGGCGGAGCATATCCGCCAGCGCCGCGCCCAGTTCGGCGGGAAGCTGTATCTGGAGTTCGGCGGGAAGCTGTTTGACGACCATCACGCCAGCCGCGTGCTGCCGGGGTTCCAACCGGACAGCAAGATCCGGATGCTGGGCACCATGAAGGACGAGGTGGAGATCGTGGTGGCCATCTGCGCGGGAGACATCGAAAAGAGCAAGATGCGGGGGGATCTGGGGATCTCCTATGACGAGGATGTGCTGCGGCTCATCGACGTGTTCCGCTCACTGGGCTTCTATGTGGGCAGCGTGGTCATTACCCAGTATGCCGGTCAGCCCAATGCCGAGGCCTTCATCAAGCGGCTGGAGTCGCTGGGGGTGAAGAGCTATAAGCACTATCCCATCGCGGGGTATCCCTCCGATGTGACCCATGTGGTGTCCGACGAGGGACTGGGACGCAACGAGTACATTGAGACCAGCCGCAGCGTGGTGGTGGTCACGGCGCCCGGCCCCGGCAGCGGGAAAATGGCTACCTGTCTCAGCCAGCTGTATCACGAGCATAAGCGGGGGATCCGGGCGGGATACGCCAAGTATGAGACCTTCCCGGTGTGGAACCTGCCGCTGAAGCACCCGGTGAATCTGGCCTATGAGGCGGCTACCGCCGATCTGAACGATGTGAATATGATCGATCCCTTCCATCTGGAGGCCTATGGCGAGACGACGGTCAACTATAACCGCGACGTGGAGGTGTTCCCGGTTCTCAATGCCATGTTCCAGCGGATCCAGGGGACGTCCCCCTATAAGTCTCCCACGGATATGGGCGTGAATATGGCGGGCTTTGCCATTGTGGATGACGAGGTGTGCCGGGAGGCCAGCCGTCACGAGATCGTGCGGCGGTATTACACCGCGGCCTGCGACCGGGTGAAGGGCAAGTGCGACGAGAGCGTGGTGCGGAAGCTGGAGCTGCTGATGCAGCAGGCGGGCGTGGCGCCGGAGCAGTGCAGCGCCGTGGTGGCCAGCCAGAAGAAGGCGGAGGAGACCGGCACGGTGGCCGGTGCGCTGACGCTGCCGGACGGCACGGTGGTGACGGGGAAGACCTCCTCGCTGCTGGGAGCGTCGGCGGCGCTGTTGCTGAACGCGCTGAAGCATCTGGCGGGCATCGATCACAAGCTGGATCTGATCCCCGCGTCGGTGATCGAGCCGATCAGCAAAATGAAGATCGACTATCTGGGACACCACAATCCCCGCCTGCATTCCGACGAGGTGCTGCTGGCGCTGGCGATCTCGGGACTGACCAATCCGCTGGCGGCCATGGTGCAGGCGCAGCTGACAAAGCTGCGGGGCTGCGATGCCCACTTCACCGTGATCATCTCCGAGGAGGACATCAAGCTGTATAAGCGGCTGGGCATCAACGTCAGCTGTGAGCCGAAGTATGAGATCAAGAAGCTGTATCATAAGTAAAGGAATCTTTCCAGATAAAAAGAGCGGTCAGCGACCGCTCTTTTTATATCCCCTTATATTTCCGCCGGGTGGCAAGGCCGCCGCGGATGTGGCGCTGCGCCTTGTTTTCATCCAGCAGCGCCTTGACCTGTAGCCACAGCGAACGGTTATACAGGGGCAGCCGTTCGCTGATGTCTTTGTGGACGGTGGATTTGCTGATGCCGAATTTTTTGGCGGCGGCCCGCACCGTCGTCCGGTTCTCTATCAGGTAAAGGGCCAGCTCTTCGGCCCGTCGCTCCAGATTCTCTTTGATAGCGCACCACTCCTTCAAGCAGTACCACTATATGAACCCGCAGGCGGGAAAAGAACGGAACATGCGGCGGGGAAGAGGTTTTTTCCATTATAAAATGATCATTTCGCGACCGGGAGGGATCACCGGGCGGCGCTGATCTGGGCGCGGACACCGGCGATGAGCAGTGTGGCATCCAGTCCCATGGCAACACCGTCGTAGCCCTGCGCAAAGCGGGCGGCGGCGCCTGCGCCGTCTCCGGCAAAGATCAGGCAGGGCTTTCCGGCGGCACGGCAGGCGGTGAGGATCCGCGTTAGCGCCGCCTGGAAGCGGGGATCGTCAAAGGCGGCGGGCATACCCAGCGAGATGGACAGGTCAAAGGGGCCGATGAAAATACCGTCCACGCCGTTCATGGCGGCAATGGTCTCAATGTCCGCCAGCGCCTCCGCCGTTTCGCACTGGGGGATTACCAGCGTCTCGGCGTTGAAGTGCGCCATGGTATCCGCGGTGGTACCAAGCGGGTCGGTTCCCCAGCCGTCCTTGCGGGAGGGGCAGAAGCCCCGCTGTCCCACCGGCGCGTATTTGGCGTAGTTCACGATGCGGCGCACGTCCTCCGCGCTGCGCACATCGGGAATGATGAGCCCCTGCACGCCCACATCCAGCAGCTTCAAAATGGCGGGGCGGCTGATCTCGCGTACCCGGGCCAGAGGCGTCACGTTCCGCAGCTGGGCGGCGCGCACCATGGCGGCGGTGGTCTCCGCCTCCACGGGGCTGTGCTCGTTGTCCAGAATCACAAAATCCAGACCGGCGCAGCCCAGACATTCCACGACAGCGGCGCTGCCGGTGCCGACAAAGGTGCCGAGAGGACGTACGCCCTGAGCCAGCTTTTCTTTCAGCGTGTTGTGCATGGTCGTTCCTCCTTATCGATCATTGGTCGGAATGGTTTAATTGTAGCAGATATTGCATTTCAAGGCAACAGGTCATTTGGCGCGCGGCCTGCATCAAAAAAGTATGGAAGCACGGAAGAAGGAATGGGGACATGGAAAACAAAAGATCCCGCCGGTCGTGACCGGCAGGATCTCTGCATTGGCGCAGCGGGTGGGATTCGAACCCACGTGCGGTTGCCCGCAAACTGATTTCGAGTGTTGTAAGACTTTGGCAGATTCACCTCTGGAGCAGGTCGTTTCAGGTCGCTTTGTGAAAGACCGGAAACCCAGGCGCCGCAAGGGGTTGCGGACATTCCGACCCGTTTCGGCCAGAGCTGATTTGAACCAGCCCAGAGTTCAAATAAAAC
>CAKTKM010000099.1 GCA_934569425.1 uncultured Oscillospiraceae bacterium | reverse complement strand
GCGGACAGGTTGGTGCCCCGGGACAGCGCCTTCAGCAGCGTGCGCTGGTCGGCGTTCTCCTCGGTCTTGACGAAGAAGGAACCGATAATGGAGCAGATGATGCCCACCGCGGCCATGACCATGGGGATCGCCATAGCCTTGAAAGCCTGATCGGAGAAAGCGGCCACGCCCAGAGCGGACGCGGAAATGATGGAACCAACGTAGGACTCGTACAGGTCGGCGCCCATGCCGGCCACGTCGCCCACGTTGTCGCCCACGTTATCGGCGATAACGGCGGGGTTGCGGGGGTCATCCTCGGGGATGCCGGCTTCCACCTTACCCACCAGGTCGGCGCCCACGTCGGCGGCCTTGGTGAAGATGCCGCCGCCCACACGGGCGAACAGCGCCATGGAGCTGGCGCCCATGCCGAAGGTCAGCATGGCGCTGGTGATGTCAGCCGCCTCCAGCTTGAACACGAAGCGCAGCAGCATGAACCAGACGGAGATATCGAACAGGCCCAGACCCACCACGGTGAAGCCCATGACGGAACCGGCGGAGAACGCCACCCGCAGACCCTTGTTCAGGCCGTCGCGGCAGGCATTGGCGGTGCGGCAGTTGGCCTTTGTGGCGATGCGCATGCCCACGAAGCCGCTGAGACCGGAGAAGAAGCCGCCGGTCAGAAACGCAAAGGGCACGAACCAGGTCAGCAGGCCGCAGGCGGCCATGATGACCAGCACCACGATCATGCAGGCGAAGAAGATACCGACGACGGTGTACTGCCGCCGCAGGTAGGCGTTGGCGCCCTCGCGGATGGAGCGGGAGATCTTGCTCATCAGAGGGGTGCCCTCCTCAAAGCTCAGCACCCGCTTCCCCGTAAAGAGCGCAAACAGGAGCGCGATGACGGAGCCAACGAATGTGGCAAGGACCAGATACTTTTCCATGTGTGTTTTCCTCTTTCCTCCCCCTGTTGCAGGGGATATTCACTTTCTTGTTCCGCGTGACATTATAAAAAATTTCCATTTTCCCGTCAAATTTTCACACTGATTTTGTAGCGTGCTAAAAAATTGTTGTTTGCATACCGTCATTTTGCCTATAACTTTTTTCGCGCAAATAGACGATATTTTTCCTGTTTTTTTCGTATTATACACGCTTCAAAATTTTTATTTGACAGAATCCTGTCATTTTTCCGCCGTGAATAGTTTTTCCCTTCCGGTTTGAAAAAAATTTTTATGAACTTTTTGCGGCTAAAAATAAAAATTTCTTCCCAAAATGAGAAAAAAATCTTTTTGGTATATTTTTTGTATTTCCAGCATGCTGAAGTAAATGTATTCACAAAGTTGTTGCCATTTTGCACAAATCATTTCCGCAACAATTTACCCGCCGTGAAACAGCAACAGGAAAGGCGCCCGGCTTCGCCGGACGCCTTTCCCGCTTTTGGAGAGGACTATTACGCTGCCACAGAAGCGCTCCCGCGCTTGTTGGACAGGTATTGGTATGCAACGATGGCACCCACCAGCACCAGCCCCACCAGATCGGTGACGGTGCCGGGGATCATCATGCCCAGGCCGCCCACCACCAGCAGGATACGCAGGGGCCAGGCGACTTTCTTGTACAGGTGGCCGTTGAGCGCCGCCGCGATACCGAAGATACCCAGCAGGGCGCTGACACAGATCTGCGCCACCTCCCACCAGCCGGAGATGTTCTCAAAAAGCAGCGCCGGACTGTAGGCGAAGATATACGGAACGATGAAGGCCGCAATGGCCAGCTTTGTGGCGTTGATACCCGTTTTCATGGGGTCGGACTTAGCAATAGCCGAGCCGGCGTAGGCCGCCAGCGCCACGGGAGGCGTGATGTCAGCCACGATGCCGAAGTAGAACACGAAGAAGTGGGCTGCCACCACCGGGAACCCCAGCTGGATAAGGATAGGGGCGCAGGTGGAGGCCATGATGCAGTAGTTGGCGGTGGTAGGGACGCCCATGCCCAGTACGATGCAGCACAGCATGGTCAGCACCAGGCCGATGATGGTGGCGTTGCCGGCCAACTGCACGATGGCGTTGATCAGAATGGAGGCAAGGCCGGTGACGGTGATACAGCCGGCGATGATGCCCGCCATGCCGCAGGCCACGGCCACAGTGATGGCGCCGCGGGCGCCGGCTTCCAGAGACTCCACTGCGGAGAAGAAAGAGCGCTTGCCGGCGGTACCCAGCGCCTTACCGGTGGACTGGGGCGCGTTGTCCTCGTCGCCGCGCTTGGCCTGCAGGAAGAAGTTGACGAAGCCCACCGCGATAGCCGCCAGAATGGAATAAGCGGCGGAGTGGGACATGGTCTTGCTGCCGGAGGACACCAGCCACACCAGCAGGATCAGCGGGATGATGAGGTAGCAGTCCCGGGCCAGCAACTTCCACGCAGGCAGCTCATCCCGGGAGATACCTTTCAGGCCCAGTTTCTTGGCCTCCAGATGGACGGCGATGAAGATACCGGTGAAATACAGAATGGCGGGCAGGATGGCCTTGACGGCCACCTCTGCGTAGGGCAGCTTCATGTACTCCGCCATCAGGAAGGCGGCGGCGCCCATAATAGGAGGCATGATCTGGCCGCCGGTAGAGGCGGCAGCCTCGACAGCGCCGGCAAATTCCGATTTGTAGCCGGTCTTCTTCATCATGGGGATGGTGAAGGAGCCGGTGGTGACGGTGTTGCCCACAGAGGAGCCGGACACCATGCCGCACAGTGCGGAACTGATGACAGCCACCTTGGCCGGGCCGCCGCTGGACCAGCCGGCCAAGCGGTTGGCAAAGCTGATGAAAAAGTTTGCGATGCCCGTGCGCTCCAGAAACGCGCCGAAAATAATGAACAGCACGATGTAGGTATAGCACACACTGATAGGCGTGCCGATAACGCCGGAGGTGGTGTAGAACAGCTTGTAAATGATGGTCTTCAGAGCGTCATACAGCGTGGCGGCGCTGACACCGTCCGCATAGCTCAGCTGGTTGATGAACGCATAGACGATCAGCACACCGGCCACGCACAGGATGGGCACGCCCACACAGCGGCGGCACAGCTCCATCAGGATCAGAATGCCGACGACGCCGATGATGACATGCACCGGTTCGATGCGGGTAGACAGGCGCACCAGCGTCATGGCGTTCAGCGCGAAGTAAAAGAAGCAGCCCGCGCCCACCAGCATCAGCACGATGTCGTACCACGGCAGGTAGTTCACCCGCACATGGTGCTTGCTGGCGGGGTAGGTCAAAAAGCCGATGATGACGATGCAGCCCACGAACAGTGTGAGCCGGATCTCCGGCATATCCTTGGAAAACAGGGTCATGACGATGCAGAACACGCCGAACAGTGCCATCAGCACGCGGATGACCAGCTGGGGCGTACCCTCCCACATACGGGTGGCGGATTCGCGGTCATATTTCCGCATCACCGCATCCAGATCCGTGGCCTCCTCGGCAGCGGTATCCACCCCTGCCGCCGGGCTGGTATCCGGCTTTTTCTTGTCGTTACTCATAGTCGTTTCTCTCCAAATTCGTTCAGAATAATGCGAGGGCTACGGCGGGGAACCCCGCCGCAGCCTCGGAAAGCGTTAAAGCCGTGCTAAGGATCAGTCGCCGAAGTACACATCCTTGGCGATGACGGTCTTGGTGTAGTAGCCAGAAGTCTCCAGCAGCTTGGCGACGTGCTCGTCGTCCAGGCTCACCAGATAGGTGTCCTTGGTGGTAGCCAGGTCGGTGACGGCGGTGGTGGGAGCGCCTGCCACGATGAAGGCGGCGTCGATCTGGCCGTTCTTCAGGGCGTCGGCGCTGTCGCCGAAGGACTGGTAGGTGGGCTTGATATCATCCTCGGTCAGGCCGTAGGCGCCCAGCACGTCGATGGCGTTGAAGTACACGCCGGAGCCGGGAGCGCCGATGGACACGGACTTGCCGGCCAGGTCGGACACATTCTTGATCTCAGGGTTGGTGGTGACGATCTGCACTTGCTCCATGTACAGGGCGGCCACCGTGGAGAAGCCCTCCACCTTGGCGTCAAACAGGTTGGTGCCGTTGTAGGCGTAGGCCATCACGTCGGACTGGCAGAATGCGAAGTCGGCCGTGCCGTCCACCAGCTCCTGCACATTGGCCTGAGAGCCGTTGCCGGACAGGCCCACCACCTTGACGCCCGCGTTGTTGGAGGCGTGCTGGGCGATGACGGAGCCGAAGGCGTAGTAGGTGCCGGACTCGCCGCCGGTGACGAAGCGCAGGCTGCGGGACTCGCCGGTGCCGGCGCCGTCCTTGACGGCGGCGACCTCATAGCCCTTCTCGGCAAAATACTTGGCAGCGCCGGGGTGATAGGGCACGGAGGTGATGGACGCACCGTATTCCAGGCTCAGCTCGCCGTACTTGGCGTGGCTGGTCACCAGATCAGCGGCATTGTCGAAGATGTCAGCCACGAAGTTGTACACATCGGCCTCCGCCACATCGTCGCGGGCCAGGATCACCGCGCCCACCGCCACAGTGGTGGTGTCGGTATGCTCGGCCTTGGTGTCGCTGCTGCCGCCCTTGTCGCCGCAGGCCACAAGGCTCAGCGCCATGACCAGGGCAAGGATCATGCTCATCAGTTTTTTCATAGTAGTCCTCTCCTTATATGGCTCCTCCGCTTGAGGAGCTTTATTCTTACTGTGCCATTATAACGCCCCCGTTTTTATTTTGCAACATCAAAATGAGTAAAAATTCATTTTTCAGAAAACTTTTTTGCGCGCCGTTTGGGCATACCGCTCGATTTGTGCGGCATTTTTTATGCAGTTTTCCTTTTATGCGGTATATTCTTTACTATCAGCGATTTTGTCTTATAACGTGGTAAATCGTTATTTTGCAGGGCAATCCTGCAAAATTGCAGGATTTTTTCATTTTTCCTGCAAAGCGGACGGTCAAAACGCAAAAAAGAGGAGCATCCCGCGGGATGCTCCTCTTTTTGACTGACGCTTATTTGCGGGCCTTGCTGTCCACCACGTCGCGCAGCATGGCGCTGAAGTCCGCCAGGGACATGGCGCCCAGATCCTCACCGGTACGGGTGCGGACGGAGACGGTGCCCGCCTCCATGTCGCGGTCGCCTACCACCAGCATGTAGGGGATCTTCTCCAGGGTGGCCTCGCGGATCTTCTTGCCCACCTTCTCGTTGCGGCTGTCCAC
>CAKTKM010000098.1 GCA_934569425.1 uncultured Oscillospiraceae bacterium | reverse complement strand
GCGAAGATCAGCGCGCCCCACACGTCCTTCACCGCGCCCTGCCACAGCTTCAGCGTGGCGTTGAAGATCAGCACGCATACGCATACGCGGATGCCGGAGAAGGCGTGCTGCACCCACTCCAGATGGGAAAAGCTGGTGATCAGTCCCGCCAGCGCCACAATGATCAGCAGGGACGGGAACACGATGCCCAGCGTGGCCATGATGCCGCCCACGACGCCCCTGCGCTTCTGGCCGATAAAGGTGGCGGTGTTGACGGCGATGATGCCGGGCGTACACTGGCCGATGGCGAAATAGTCCGTCAGCTCCTCATCGGTGGCCCAGCCCTTGTTCTCCACCACCTCCCGCTGCAGAATGGGCAGCATGGCCATACCGCCGCCGAAGGTCATGATCCCTACCTTGGCAAAGGTCAGAAACAGTTCCAAAAGCTCCTTCAAAATATCACCTCATTGCTTGTTCAGTCCGTATATCCGTACAGTCCCCGCACCGACACCTCGCCGCAGCGGAGCGTCTGCACCGTGCCGTCCCCATGGCGCACCACAAGGCCGTAGCTGCTGTCAATGTCCAGCGCCGTCACAGTTTCGCCGGAGGGCAGGAGCCGCACCGGATGCCCCGGATTCAGGCACAGGCGGCGGTAGTCGTCCAGAAAGGTCTCCGGCGCGCACAGGTGGCGGAAGGCCTGACGCAGGGCGTCTATCAGCGCCGTCTCCAGCGCCGCGTCCTCCGCCGTGATCCCCTCCGCCGCCAGAGATGTGGCGATCTTTGCCACCTCCGGTGAGAAGTCGGAGGCCGTCTGGCGCAGATTGACGCCGATGCCGATGACCACATGCTCCACGCCACCGCCGGACAGGGACGCCTCCGTCAAAATGCCCGCCAGCTTCTTTCCCCGCAGCACCAGATCGTTGGGCCATTTGATGCGGATGTCGGCGCCGGTGACGCGGCGGATGGCCAGCACGGCGGAGGCGGCGGCCATGGCCGTCAGGGGCAGAAGCCCTTCCGGCGAGGTCACGGGACGCCACAGCATCGACAGATACAGCCCCAGTCCCGCCGGCGACTCAAAGCCCCGTCCCATGCGGCCCCGACCCGCCGTCTGGCGGCAGGCAAGGACGGCGGTGCCGTCGGGCGCACCCTCTCGCGCCAGCGTCCTGCACACGGTATTGGTGGAATCCACTGTTTCATAGCGGTAAACGGCGGGCTGCTCCATCGCGTTGTCTCCTCTCATCTTTGTGGCTCATCTTACCACGTTTTTCCGCCGCCGTAAAGTAAAAAAAGCGACAAGCACCTTGACAGCGCCGCCGGTGCCGGGCTATCATAACACCATTCTTTCCTGTTTTGGAGGATCCTTGCATGACGACGCGAAAACTGGTCTATACCGCGCTGCTGGCGGCACTGACGGCGGCAGGCGCGTTTCTGCGCATCCCGCTGGGGGTGTCGTCCATCACGCTGCAATTCCTGTTTACCGCCATGGCGGGAGTCCTGCTGGGGGCGGGCTGCGGCGCGCTGAGTCAGGCAGTGTATGTGGCGCTGGGGCTGATCGGCCTTCCCATCTTCACCGCCGGCGGCGGCTTCGGCTATGTTTTGCAGCCCACCTTCGGCTTTCTGCTGGGGCTGATCCCCGCCGCCGCCGTCATCGGCGCCCTGCGGGGCAGAAATCCCTCCTCCCTGCGGATCGCGCTGGCCTGCGGGGCGGGACTTCTCACGCTGTACGCGGTGGGGATCCCCTATATGGCGGTGATCCTGAGCGGCTATATGGGGATGGGGAAGTCCTTTTCCGCCCTTCTGTGGGCGGGGATGCTGCCCTTCCTGCCGGGGGACGCCGTCAAGATCGCCGTAACGGCGGCGCTGTGTCCCCTGCTGCTGCGGCGGCTGCCCGGCCTGCAATGAGGAGATATTTACAAAGCTTTCTGCAAATGCTATAATAGTCTGATCGAAATTTTTGGAAAGGGAGCCGGTTTTATGGAGCTTCACGCCAAGCGGGTACGGGCGCAGCTGAGTCTGTTCAAGCCCATTATGACCAGCTGCTCGCTGGAGGCCAGCCGAAAGGGGCAGGACAAGCTGGGAGAGCTGATGACCGCCCTGCACCGCGGCGAGATCATGACGAAGGATCACGCCTTCGAACGGTTTTCGGGAGCGTGGATCATGCCGCAGGATCAGCGGCGGGGCGGCGTGGTGCTGTATCTCCACGGCGGCGGCTACACCTGCGGCAGTCTGGAATATGCCAAGGGCTTTTCCTCGGTGCTGGCGGCGGAGTGCGGCGTGCGGGTGTTCTGCGCGGCCTATCGCCTTGCGCCGGAGCACCGCTATCCCGCGGCGCTGGAGGACGCGCTGGAGGCGTATCAATACCTGCTGAAAAAGGGCTACGCGCCGAAGCAGATCCTGCTGTGCGGCGAAAGCGCCGGCGGCGGACTGATCTACGCCCTGTGCCTGAAGCTGAAGGAGCTGGGCATTCCCCTGCCCTGCGGGCTGATCGGCATTTCGCCGTGGACGGATCTGACCGGATCAGGGCGATCCTACGAGGAAAACCGGGAGATCGACCCCTCCATGTCGCCGGAGCTGCTGCAATTCTACGCCAAGTGCTACACCGACGATGTGACGGATCCCCTCTGCTCGCCGCTTTTCGGCGATGTGACGGGGCTACCGCCGTCGCTGCTGTTTGTGGGCGGGGACGAGGTGATGCTGGACGACACGCGGCTGCTGCATGAAAAGCTGCTGAAAAGCGGCTGCCGCAGCCGCCTGATCGTGGCGCCGGAGCGGTGGCACGCCTATGTGCTGTATTGTCTCAGCGAGAATATGCCGGGGGACTTTGAGGCCATCAACCGCTTTATGGATCAGGTGCTGTCCCCCGCCCGCAGCCTGCGGTGGATGAAGCTGGACAACGCCGCCAAGATCTACCCCGCCGCCAAGCGGCGGAACTGGAACAACTTCTTCCGCATCTCCGCCACGCTGACGGAGAATATCGACGCAGCCGTACTGCGCAGCGCGCTGGACGTGACGGCGCGGCGGTTTCCCTCCATTGCCGTGCGGCTGCGGCGGGGCGTGTTCTGGTACTATCTGGAGCAGGTGCCGCACCTGCCGGACATTCAGGCGGAAAAAAGCTGCCCGCTGGCGCACGTTCCCTTTCATGAGGTACGGCAATGCGCCTTTCGGGTGCTGGTGTACCGGAACCGCTTTGCGGTGGAGTTTTTCCACGCGCTGACGGACGGCACCGGCGGACTGATCTTCGTGAAGACGCTGCTGGCGGAATATCTGACCCAGAAATACGGCCTGACGATCCCCGCCGAGGAGGGGGTACTGGGACGGCTGGAGGAGCCGGACGAGGAGGAGCTGGAGGACAGCTTCCTGCGCTATGCCGGCAGCGTGACCGCCAGCCG
This sequence comes from uncultured Oscillospiraceae bacterium, assembly GCA_934569425.1. Classification (GTDB taxonomy): domain Bacteria; phylum Bacillota; class Clostridia; order Oscillospirales; family Oscillospiraceae; genus Vescimonas. The sequence goes on along the minus strand of CAKTKM010000098.1, from coordinate 1,865 downwards.
GAGGGAAGCTACCGCGTGGCACCTGACCGGTACGCCGGAGAAGGACGGTTTTAAGGATCTTGTGACCATGATGGTCCCGGCGGCGGAGCTGAAGGCGTGCGCCAAAGAACACGGTGTAACGGTAACGGAGCTGCTGTGCGCCGCCATGATGGAGGCCATCTGCCGCCTGCAGGCGGAGAGGATCCCCCAGCGGAGCCGCCGGGCGCCGGTGAAGGTGCTGCTGCCGGTGAACCTGCGGAAGCTGTTCCCCAGCCGGACGCTGCGGAATTTCGCCTCGTATATCACACCGGAGGTGGATCCCCGCATGGGGGACTATACCTTTGAGGAGATCTGCGCCGCCGTTCATCACCGGATGGGGCTGGAGAACAATCCCCACGCCATGCGGGCGAAATTCGCCGCCAACGTAGCCAGTGAGCGCTCACCCCTGCTGCGGGTGATGCCGCTGTTTGTCAAGAATCTGGCCATGAAGGCGGTGTTCGACACGGTGGGCGAGTGCAAATCCTGCCTGTGTCTGTCCAATCTGGGGGTGGTACGCCTGCCGGAGGTGATGACTCCCTATGTGGAGCGGATGGATTTCATCATCGGCGTGCAGGCCAAGGCGCCCCACAACTGCGGCGTTCTGACGTGGAACGACACGGTATATATCAACTGCATCCGCAATATTCAGGAGCCGGAGCTGGAGCTGCGGTTCTATCAGGTGCTGCACCGGCTGGGGCTCTCCGTAAAGGTGGAGAGCAACCAGCGGTAAGGCGGAGAAAGGAGCGTATCATGTATTGTGTCAAATGCGGCGTGGAGCTTTCCGGCAGCGAGAAGGTGTGTCCCCTGTGCGGCACCCGGGCTTTTCATCCGGATATGCCGCCCCAGCAGGGAGAGCCGCCCTATCCCGCCGACCGCCGTCCCCACGTTGAGGAGGTCAGCCGGTCGGGGATCCTGTTTCTGCTGACGGCGCTGGCGCTGCTGGGCGCGGTGCTGTTCATTCTGTGCGACTGGCGGGTCAACGGACACATCGTCTGGTCGGGCTACGCCTCCGGCGGGGTGGCGGTGCTGTATGTGCTGGCGGCGCTGCCGCTGTGGTTCCGCCGGCCCAATCCGGTGGTCTTTGTTCCCATCGACTTTGCGGCCGTGGGGCTTTATCTGCTGTATATCAACTATGCCACGGGGGGACACTGGTTTTTGTCCTTCGCCTTCCCGGTAACGGGCGCGGTGGGGCTGCTGGTGACGGCCATGGTGGTGCTGCTGCGGTATCTGCCCAAGGGACACCTGTATGTGTTCAGCGGCGCGCTGCTGTGCGCCGGAGGGCTGGCGGTGCTGATCGAATTCCTCATCAACATCACCTTCCGGCTCCACGAGACCTTCTTCTGGTCGCTGTACCCGCTGACGGCGGGGGTGATCCTGGGTGGGATGCTGCTGGTGGTGGCGGTGTGCAAACCGCTGCAGCGGTCGCTGCACCGGAAGTTCTTTCTTTAGCTTATGGAAAACGGCAATGCCTTTTTCCATAAATGGTTTTCGCTTCGACCCGCATTCTTACACACATTTTGTGTGCAGGAACACTCTCTCCGCGCAAAGTGTTTTTCGCCACGTACACACCGCGGTGAAAAACGATCCAAACACTTCGCCGCCTGCGGGCGGCGAACTCTGCGAGGCGCTTATCTCTATAAAAAATGCACCCCTTTGGGGTGCATTTTTTACTCTAACGCATCGCGGCTGCTGAACACATCGCTGATGCTGCCGTAGGGGTCGGGATGGCTCTCCGGCTCCTGCGGCGCGGCGTCGAAGGAACCTTTCATCTTCAGCTCCTGCCACTTCTCGCGGGTAATCAGCAGCTGGCGGGGCTTGCTGCCCTCGAAGGGGCCTACGATGCCCCG
>CAKTKM010000097.1 GCA_934569425.1 uncultured Oscillospiraceae bacterium | reverse complement strand
GGGTGATCCACCCAGTTGTCGATCTTCTCGCCGAACATGTACACGCGGGTGTTCAGCTTGCGCAGGGAGTCGATGTACTCTTTCGCGGTCATCAATGCCATTCTTGTTCCTCCTTATAGCGATTGTTTATTACGCATTATCACATGGATGAGATGTTTTCATCTCGCACTTGTATATAAGCAATAAACGTGCCATCCGACCGAAGTTGACGAAATTTTAATTGATTTTTTCTTAAATGTCGTTTTTCTGGCTTCTTTTTCTTAAATGTCGTTTCCTCTGCCGGTAAATTGTTTGTTAAAAAACAAACTTTGGTGTTGTTCCCCGTATATGCGTGACCCATTTTTGGCGCAAATCACTATTTTGTACCACTTTTGGTGTTCAAAAATGGTACAATAATTAGCGGTTGTTTTGCGGGAGTTTTCTGCTATAATGTGTTTTAATAAAAAGCTGGTGTCCCGCCGCTGCACGGGGCGTGCGATCAAAAGGCTGTCGAGAAAGGAAATGCGTATGGAAAAAATAGCCGGCTATATGAAACCAGACGGCGAAGTGATCCACGATCTGCAAAACCGTGTGCTGGAGTTGAGCGAGCGCTGCCATGTGCTGGATATGTTTATCGAAAACTCGCAGGATGCCATTCAGATCTCCGACAGGAACCTTATCACGCTGCGGGTCAACCGGGCGTATGAGGTGCTGACCGGCATCAAGCGCGAGGAGCTGATAGGCGTTCCGGTGGAGACACTGGTCAAAAAGCGGCTGATCTCGGAATCCTGCGGCGCGCTGGTGGCAAAAACAAAGAAGCCGCAGACCATCGTCCAGACCTTTTTCCGGACGGGACGCAGCGCTCACGTCTCCTGCTCGCCTGTGTTTGACAGCAACGGGGAGATCGAATTTTTCGTCTGCAACGACCGGGATCTGGACGAGATCAGCAACCTGCAGTCCGACCTGATGGAGACGCGCCGTCTTAACGAACAGTACATCACGGAGCTGGAATCCCTGAAGCACCAGTCCACCAACTTCGGCAACATGGTGGTGGAGGACGAGGCCATGATCAAGGTGCTGACGCTGGCAAAGCGCATCGCCAAGGTGGACTCCACGGCGCTGCTGCTGGGCGAGACCGGCGTGGGCAAGGACGAGGTGGCGCATTTTATCCACAACAACAGCGACCGGCGGGACCACAATTTCGTGGCCGTCAACTGCGGCGCCATCACAGAGTCCCTGTTTGAAAGCGAATTGTTCGGGTACGAGCCCCATGCGTTCACCGGCGCCAGCAACAAGCGGAAGGCCGGATTTTTCGAGGTGGCCGACCACGGCACGCTGTTTCTCGACGAGATCGGGGAGCTGTCCATGGCCATGCAGACCAAGCTGCTGCGCGTGCTGCAGAGCCATACGTTCATCCGGGTGGGCGGCAACGAGCCCATCTATACGGACGTGCGCATCATCGCCGCCACCAACAGCAATCTGGAGGAGATGGTCAAGGAGCGGAAGTTCCGCGAGGACCTGTACTACCGCCTGAGCGTGATCCCCATTCATATCCCCCCGCTGCGCGAGCGGCGCAACGACATCATTCCGCTGGCGCAGCATTTTCTGAGAGTCTTTAATCAGAAATACGGCTTCAACAAAAAGCTGTCCTCCTCGGCCTACTACCTGCTGCTCAGCAACCACTGGGAGGGCAACGTGCGGCAGCTGCGCAACGTGATCGAGCAGTCCGTCATCATCACGGACAGCGATGTGATCACGCCGGAATTCGTCCCCATCAAGGCGGATGTTCCCGCGCTTTTTCCCACGGATATCAGCATCTCCGGCGGGCTGAAGGAAATGCTGGAGCAGGTCGAGCTGCAGTATCTGAACGAATACTACGCAAAGTACAACAATATCCGCGACGCGGCGGAGCAGCTGAAGATGTCTCCCACCACCTTCCTCCGGCGCAAGACGCAGCTGACGGAAAAGTATAAGGACCGCAGATAACACATGATCGCAGAAAGCCCCTGGAACGGCGGATGTCCCGCCGTTCCAGGGGCTTTTTGTCAGATCTCCGTTTTCTTAACGGTTTATATACATATTCCGCCATTTTCCTAACACCATATTATAGCCGTTATCGTGTATAATCTGAAATACGCATTATCCATGGCATCACAGAACAATAAGGAGAATTATGATGAATATCCCCGAATGTGTGTCTCAGATGCTGTTGGAAAACGAAACGGTCCTGTGGAGCGGACGGCCTGAGCCGTTCTCCCTGGAGGATTCCATAAGTAAGCGCAAGCTGCTCTCGCGGATCTTTGCCTGCATAGCAACATTTGCTGTATTGGCGGGGGTCTATGTTTTGCTGTGCCATTATTTCGCCGCAGACGTGAAGCTCGCCGTTGTGGCTTTCTTCTTTTTGGTGCTTGCGTATATCGCCTGCCAGCCTATTATGGACTGGCACAGCATTTCCAAAAACTGCAAATATTTTTTGACGGAGCAGCGGGTCATCGTCGTCTACAACGAGATCCGGACCGCCGTCCTGCCGCGCAGCGCTCTGAAGGCCTCCTCCGTGGACGCGAAAAACGGGTGCGTGCATCTTCTGATGGGAGAGCTGGCGGATCACAAGGGCGGTAATTATGTGCTGGACGCCCTCTGCCCGCCCAAAAGCCCGGACGGCGTGAATGTTTCAGGCGTTCTGCTCTATAACGTCAAGCCTGTTCCCGCGCTCCAGAGCCTTCTGGCTGAATAACGGATCAAAAAGCAGCATCCCCGGCCGGGGATGCTGCTTTTATGTGCGCTTTGCCGGCAGGCTGCCTCGCTGGCAGGATACTGCCATATAATACATATAATAATGAATACCCGCCCGGTGGGCGGGTATTCATTATTATATGCGTCAGTTCAGGTGGCGGCGGTAGTTGCCGCCGGTGCGGATGCCCTCCTGCACGATGAAGAACGCCTTGGGGTCGATCTCCTGCATCACCTGCTGCAGCGTGCCCACCTCGTACTTGGACAGGCACACGCACAGCACCTGCACCTCGTCGCCGGTATAGGCGCCGTGGGCCGTCCAGTAGGTCACGCCGCGGTCCAGCTTGTCCATGATGAAACGGGGCAGCTCCGGGTCGTTCTTCTTGGTGAAGATCAGCAGCTCCACGTTGACGTTCTGCTGGTGCAGACGGTCCAGGAACAGGTTGTTCAGGATGTTGTAAATGGCGGAGTAGATGGCCGTGGTGGCGTTGAACAGGATGAGGCACAGCGTGTACAGGCACACGTTGAAGCAGATGCAGAAGCGGCCCACGGTGAACTTGGGGTTCTTCTTGCTGAGATACAGGCCCAGAATGTCCAGTCCGCCGGTGGAGCAGCCGCAGCTGAGCACCAGTCCGGCGGCGAAGCCCACGCCGATGCCGCCGATGAGGCAGCTGGTCAGCGCGTCCTCGATGATGGGCGTGGCCGGGGAGGGGATCAGCGCCGAGAAAACGGAGTTGCACACGGTAACGATGGTGGCCTTGATGAAAAACGTCCGCCCCAGCCCCCGATACGCCAGATAGAACATGGGCAGGTTTACCAGCAGGTACAGAAGGCCCGCCAGGTCGAAGGGCAGCGACAGTCCCGCACGGGTCACCAGCAGGGTGCGGATGACCTGACACAGACCGTAGGCGCCGCCGGCGTAGAAGCCCTGGGGCACGATGAACAGGTTGATGGCCGAGGCCATCAGCGCCGCGCCCAGAATGCCGCCCAGCAGCCGAAAGCCTTTTTCATGGAGCAGTCTATTGTAAACGGACAAGGTGTCCTCCCTCCTCTCGTGGGAACAACTGGCATTATATGCATGCAGACCTGCAAAGTCAAGAGGTATTTTTGATTTTCAGAAGCTGTATTGCAGGATGTGATGCAAACGGCGGCGGGCGCGGCACAGGGTGCGGGATACGGTGGACTTGTTGACGCCCAGCCGGGCCGCGATCTGCACCATGTTCAGCTGCTCATAATAGTACAGGTGCAGCATTTCCCGCTGGCGGGGCGTTAATTCCTCCGCCACGGCTTTCGTCAGGTTGTGCAGCAGCCTCTGCCGGCGGCGGCCGTTGTCGTCGGACTCCTCCTGCAGCCAGAGGTGCAGGCCGGCGATGTCCATGGGATCAAAGGCGGGATGCATCATGACGTCGATCACTCCTATCGTAATAATGTGCGGTCAGCTGCGCCAGCTGGCGGCATTGGCGCAGCATGGGCTGCAGCTCCGTCAGGCGGCGGCGCAGGCGGCGGGCGCTGTCCGGGTCGTCGGTGGTGCGGAGGCGGAGACGCAGCTCCTCCATCCGCGTCTGGATGCGCCGGGCGCTGTCCTCATACAGCGGTGACAGTTCGACAAGCTTCATGCGCGATCACTCTCCTTTTTTCTGCGTAAAAATATGGGACGTTCCAAACTTTTCTGTTGACAAATCCGGAATCATCTGTTAAAATAAGCCACGCTGATGGAGATGCTGGTGTAGCTCAGCTGGTAGAGCAGCTGATTTGTAATCAGCAGGTCGGGGGTTCGAATCCGTCCACCAGCTCCAAGTTCATATGGGGGATTTCCCGAGTGGCCAAAGGGGACAGACTGTAAATCTGCTGGCAACGCCTTCGGTGGTTCGAATCCACCATCCCCCACCAAAAATACCGATTACCCGTCAGGGTGGTCGGTATTTTTATCGGGTGGGGGTAGGTGGAGTCGAAGTTTATGCCCCGAAGGGGTAAATCCACCATCCCCCACCAAAAATACCGATTACCCGTCAGGGTGGTCGGTATTTTTTATCCCCGCTGACGTTGCACGCCGCCGCCATTGCGTGTATAATGGCAGCATCAAACGGTTTTTGCATCATTAAGGAGGAACGGACATGAAACGCATATCCTGCCTGCTTCTTTCCCTGCTGCTGGCGCTGCTGTGCGCCTGCGGCGATACCAATGCGAATACGCCGGCACCGTCCCACCAGACGGAGCCTGACCGCGGAGAGGGCCCTGCCGCCGTGCCGGCGGTCTGCGCCCTGTACTACGACTACGCGGAGCTGGAGGTCATCGCTCCCACCGACAGCAAGCTGCCGCTGGCCGCTGGGGCATCCCACGGCGCGCCGGACTACCTGCCCCTGTGGCACAACGGAGAGTACGGCCAGCTGGCCGCCTCCGGCGGAGAGGGCTATACCGTCCCGGAGCTGACTGACGGCAGAGCCAGCGAGGAGGGCGCCTATGGACGGTTCTGCTGGAACGGCGAGCTGTACCACTGCATCCACATCAAAGCGGACAGCAGCTATGTGCCCAGCCTTTGCAGCACCTCCGGCGGCATCCTGTGGCTGGAGCTGTCCGGCGACTGCTGGGCCGACACCGGCTGGGA
>CAKTKM010000096.1 GCA_934569425.1 uncultured Oscillospiraceae bacterium | reverse complement strand
CTGGAGTGCTACGCCGGTCGGAACGACGTATTTGACGAAGGCCTCGCGCAGCTGAAAACCGTTATGAAATATCTTTCCTCCTTCGGTGTTCCCGAGGAAAACTTTGCCGTTGACCTGACCATCGCCCGGGGTCTGGACTACTACACCGGCACCGTGTACGAGACCACGCTGCTGGATCATCCGGAGATCGGCTCCGTTTGCTCCGGCGGACGGTACGATAATCTGGCGGAATACTACACCGACAAACAGCTGCCCGGCGTGGGCATCTCCATCGGCCTGACCCGCCTGTTCTATGTGCTGGGCGAGCAGAAAATGCTGAACGACCGGCTGCCCACCGCCCCCTGCGATGTGCTGGTGCTCCCCATGACCGAGGAGCTGTCCCCCGCCATTGACGCTGCCACCGCCCTGCGCCGCGCCGGCATCCGCACCCAGCTCTACACCGAGCCGAAGAAGTTCAAAGCCAAGATGAACTACGCCGACAAGCTGGCCATCCCCTATGTGCTGTTTCTGGGAGAGGATGAGATCGCCGCCAGTATGGTGTCCTGCAAGAATATGACCACCGGCGCCCAGACCAAACTGCCTGTAGCGGATGCCATCGTCATGATCCGGGAGGATCTGGCTCAGCGGAACGAGGGTAAAGTCATCGTAGAATAAGTCCGCTGTTTCGACAACGGATCGTAATATTACATCAGATTTATACAAATCATTATCACAAAGGAGAAAAACAGTATGATGCAGATGCGTACACATACCTGCAACGAGCTGCGCATGGAACACGTCGGCCAGCAGGTAAAGATCGTGGGCTGGATGGAAAATGTCCGCACGGTGGGTCAGAATTTTGCCTTCGTGGTGCTGCGCGATTTCTACGGCACCACGCAGGTGGTCATCGAGGACGAGACCATGATGTCCGTCATCAACGGGCTCAACAAGGAGTCCACCATTTCCGTAGAGGGCGTCGTCCGCGAACGCGCCAGCAAGAATCCCAAGCAGGCCACCGGCGACGTAGAGGTGGTTCCCAGCAAGATCGAGGTGCTGGGCCGCTGCCGCTATAACTCCCTCCCCTTCGAGATCAACCGCAGCCGCGAGGCCGACGAGACCGCCCGCCTCAAGTACCGCTTCCTGGATCTGCGCAATCCCGCGGTGAAGCAGAACATCATTCTGCGCTGTCAGGTAGTGGCCGCTCTTCGCGCTGCCATGACCGAACACGGCTTTTTGGAGATCACCACGCCCATTCTGACCGCCTCCTCTCCCGAGGGCGCCCGTGACTATCTGGTTCCCGCCCGCAAGCACCCCGGCAAGTTCTATGCCCTGCCGCAGGCTCCCCAGCAGTTCAAGCAGCTGCTGATGACCTCCGGCTTCGACCGCTATTTCCAGATCGCCCCCTGCTTCCGCGACGAGGACGCCCGCGGCGACCGCTCCCCCGGCGAATTCTATCAGCTGGACATGGAAATGGCCTTCGCCACCCAGGACGACGTCTTTGCCGTGCTGGAGGATGTACTGCCTCCCATCTTTGCCAAATTCGGCACCTATAACGTGGCTTCCAGCGCTCCCTTCCGCCGTATCCCCTACAACACCGCCATGGCCACTTACGGCTCCGACAAACCCGACCTGCGCATTGACCTGACCTGCAAGGATGTTACCTCCCTGTTTGCGTCCTGTGAGTTTGACGCTCTGAAGGGTCAAACCGTGAAGATGGTGGACATCACCGACTGCGCCCTGACCCGCAAGCAGATCGAAAAGCTGCTGACCGACTGCGAGGTACAGTCCGGTTCCAAGGGCTACTGGTTCAAGGTGGACGAAAACGGCCAGCTTGCCGGCGGCATCGCCAAATTCGTGGCTCCCATGCAGGATGAGCTGGCCAAGGTGCTGGATCTGAAGCCCAACACGCTGGTTGTTGTGGCCGCCGGTCAGTATGCCACCAAGTCCGTGGGTGTGATGATCAAGACCTTCGGCGCCGCCTGCGAGAACCACTTCGACAAGGAGCGCTACGAATTCTGCTGGATCGTGGACTTCCCCATGTACGAGATCGGCGACGAGAGCGGTGAACTGGAATTCTGCCACAACCCCTTCTCCATGCCCAACGGCGGCATGGAAGTGCTGCTGAAAGCCGAACGGGGCGAGATGGATCCGCTGGACATCTACGCCAACCAGTACGATCTGGTATGCAACGGCGTGGAGCTCTCCTCCGGTGCCGTCCGGAACCACGATCCCGAGATCATGATCAAGGCCTTTGAGCTGGTGCGTCTGGGCGAGGACGATGTGAAGAAGAAGTTCCCCGCCATGTATAACGCCTTCTGCTACGGTGCGCCCCCCCACGCCGGCATTGCCCCGGGCGTGGATCGCATGGTGATGCTGCTGGCGGGCGAAAGCTCCATCCGCGAGATCATCCCCTTCCCCATGAACAAGAACGCACAGGACATCATGATGGGCGCCCCCTCCACCGTCGAGCAGAAGCAGCTGGACGAGCTGCATATCGCCATCGTTGGTGAGATCGAAAAGGACGACTGAATCCGCACAAAATAGAGGGGCTTCTGCCCCTCTATTTGTCTGTCGCCTTTCTCTCTTCACCGGCACAGCCGTAAAACGCTTGCGCTCTCTCCCTCCCCGTGCTACAATAAACCAAACCGAACAAAGGAGGCTCTCTCCATGGAATTCAACGTACAGCTGCAATTGGCCGGCCTGCTGGAATGGATGCATCAGCAGATGGCCAGCTGCTATGGCAAAACGGCTGTTATCGGCATCTCCGGCGGTAAGGACAGCTCCACCGTGGCGGCACTGGCCGTGGCCGCCTACGGAAAGGAACACGTCATGGGCGTGCTGATGCCCGACGGCGTGCAGCCGGACATCGACTATTCTCACGGGCTGGTGGACGTACTGGGCATCCCCCATGTGACCATCAATATCCATGATGCCGTACAGGGCGTGGTAAAAGAGATGGAGCAGGCCGGATTGACCCCCAGCCGCCAGACACTTGTGAATCTGCCCAGCCGCGTCCGTATGGCCACCCTGTACGCCGTGGCGCAGACGGTGGAACAGGGCATCGTCATCAACACCAGCAACCTCAGCGAGGACTGGGTGGGCTACTGCACCATCTACGGCGACAGCGCCGGTGCCTTCTCTCCGCTGGGCATGTATACCACCGAAGAGGTCATCGCCCTTGGCCGGGCGCTGGGGCTGCCGGAACGGTTCCTTGTCAAGCCGCCCTCCGACGGTCTGACGGGTCTGACCGATGAGGACAATCTGGGCTTCACCTATCACGCCGTCAACGAATACATCCGCCGGGGCGTAGTGGATGAGAAGATCAAAGCCTCCATCGACCGCAAGCACGCCGCCAGCCGCTTCAAGTTTCAGACCCTTCCGGTCTATCAGAACGGCCTCCCCATCGTGTTGGAGGAACCGACGGATTACTATAATCCCAACAAAAAATAAAAGGAAAAGGCGTGCCGCGGCGCGGCACACCTTTTCTCCCTTCTTCGCCTTGTCTTTCTCTTTGCTGTATGCTATGCTGATGGCAGAAGCCTTGCGTTTTCAGGAGGAAACTATGAGACAAATGACCTTGCGTGAACGGCAATACCGCCGGACACGCCTGAATTGTGTGCGGCACATCACGCTGGATCCCAAGGGCCGCGGCGTAGTACGCATCCACATGATCCCGCCCAAGGACGAATCCCCTGACACCCCCTTTTTGCTGCTGCTGAACGGTGCGCGGCTGGTGCCGCTGAATCTCAGCTGGGCGATCCTGCTGTCGGCGCTGATGGATCAGCTGCTGGCCTACGAGGGACAGGAACTGGACGAGACCCAGTGGGGATCCCTGATGGCTGCCGCGGTGGAGCAGACCCATCGGGTCTACCCCCGCACGAAGCGGCAAACGCTGGCCTCCGACCTGCACCGGATGATGACGAGCCTTGTCGCCATCGCACAGGGAAGTGAGCCGGAGGAAGAGATCGGCCTTCTGACATTGGGGGAATACGCCGCCGAAATGACCGCGCCGCACCGGATGGATCTGATGGTCAGCGCCATGTCGGTAAACGGCGCATGGCACTGCAACCAGAAGTGTCTCCACTGCTACGCGGCGGGACAGCCTATGGGCGAAACGCCGGAGCTGTCCACGGAAGACTGGAAGACCATTCTGGACACGCTGCGGAGAGCCAACATCCCGCAGGTGACCTTCACCGGCGGCGAGCCCACGCTGCGAAGCGATCTGGTGGAGCTGGTACGCGCGGCGGAATGGTTTGTCACCCGCCTGAACACCAATGGCCGGGCGCTGACGCCGGAGCTGTGCGCCGCCCTGTACGAGGCCAGCCTTGACAGCGTACAGGTGACGCTCTACAGCGGCGAGGGCAACATCCACAACCGGCTGGTGGGGGTCAACGGCTTTCTCGACACGGTGCAGGGCATCCGCAGCGCCGTGGAGGCCGGACTGATCGTATCGGTAAACACGCCCTTGTGCTCCCTGAACACCCACTATGCCGACACGCTGCGGTTCGCCCGCAGTTTGGGCGTCCGGTACGCCACCTGCTCGGGACTGATCCCCTCCGGCAGCGCCTGCGGATCGGAGAGCATGGCTACCGCCCTCACCGCCCAGGAGCTGACGGAGATCCTCCGGCAGGCGGTAAACACCGCCCGGGAGCTGGACATGGAGCTGGACTTCACCTCCCCCGGCTGGCTGGACGAGGAGACCCTGCGCTCTCTGGGACTGCATCTGATCCCCAGCTGCGGCGCGTGCCTGTCCAACATGGCGGTAACGCCGGACGGCAAGGTGGTCCCCTGCCAGAGCTGGCTGTCGGAGGAGCCCCTGGGCGACCTGCTGCGGGACGACTGGAGCAGTATCTGGAACAGCCCCCGCTGTGCCGCCATCCGGTCGGAGAGCGCTAAAATGGAACACATCTGTCAGCTGAAAAGAGAGGGGGCGGCAACATGAAAAAGCTTTTTGCGCTGATAACGGGGCTTCTTCTGACGCTGTGCCTGACAATCACCGCATGGGCGGATTATGACTATATCGACCGCTATGACGTCTCCGTCACCCCCAACACGGATGACGGCAGCCTGCACATCACCGTACAGCTTCAGTGGACAGCGCTGGAGGCGCTGCCCTACGGTCAGGAACTGAAGGTGGGCGTGCCCAACGGCTCCATCCGGGAGGAAACGGCCCTGACGGACAATATCGAGCGTCTGGCGTTTGACAACAGTTATATGTACGTCTATCTGGACCGGGCCTACGACGCGGGCGAGAGCTTCACCTTTGCCTATTCCTGGGTGCAGGAGTACATGTATACGCTGGAGGGTAATACGGTATCCTACGACTATACCCCCGGCTGGTTCGACGAGGCCAAGATGGGGGCCATGACCCTGACGTGGAACGATCCGGCGGGGCTGAGCGGCCAGTGCGCCACCGGCGGCGGCGAGAGGACCGATATGGCGGAGGGCTGGGTTCTCAGCGCCGAGCACATGGGGTACGGCGATACCATGCACGCCAACGTGACGTACAGCGGCTGGCCCACGGCCCTTTCACAGGAAAACAGCGCCGACAACATGCCTGTTGACTACGTGGACTACGACGACTGGTACGACGAGGACGAGGACACAAGCATGGCT
>CAKTKM010000095.1 GCA_934569425.1 uncultured Oscillospiraceae bacterium | reverse complement strand
GCCGACCTGTTGGTGTCCAAGCCCGGCGGCATCAGCATCACCGAGGCCGCCTGCAAGGGCGTGCCCATGCTGCTGGCCGATCTGGTGGGCGGCTGCGAGACCCGGAACCAGGCGTTCTTCGCCGCCCACGGCTGGGCGGAGCCATGCGGCAACGACGCCATCGCGGACAGTGCCCTGTCCCTGCTGGCGGACGACGCCCGCCGGCAGGCGCTGGCAGAGGCCCAGCGCCGGGACTTTGACGGGCAGGCCGCCGCCCGCACGGCGGAGGCGGTGCTGTGCCGCTGCGGCAGAACGCCCGCCGCCGTATGATATGTGATACCCGGAAAACCGGCAGCGGTGCTGCCGGTTTTCTTTGCGCATTTCTGGCAGTTTGTACAACACGTCTCTTGCATTTCGCGGCATCTGTCGTATATAATAGAAAAAAGAAACGGGTTTGTTCATAAGCAGGACATACTTTCGTGTTACGATAGGTGCATGAGGAAAGAAGGAGGGCATTGCCCATGATGATCGAAAAGAGCGGCAGTATTCGGCTGCGGGACATCCCCGTGGCCGGGAATCTGCCGCCGGAGCAGCAGGCGCTGGCCGCCGGGATGGTGCGCGTCACCCATCTCTACCGCAGCGCCCTGAAGGTGGCCGTCACGCAGATGGAGATCCTGGACGAGGAGTTCGCCCGGATGTACGACCACTCCCCTATCCACCACATCGAGTACCGCATCAAGTCTCTGGACAGCATCGTGGATAAGCTGAAGCGCCGGGGCTATGAGGTGACCATCGACAATATCTACGCCCACATACAGGATCTGGCCGGGATCCGCGTCATCTGCAACTACATGGACGATATCTACTACCTCCGCTCGCTGCTGACACGGTTCGAGTCATTCCGGGTCATCCGGGAGGTGGACTACATCAAGGAGCCCAAACCCTCCGGCTACCGCAGCCTGCATCTGGTGGTGAACGTGCCCATCGTCATTTCCGAGGGCACCATGGTGCTGCCGGTGGAGATACAGCTGCGCACCATCGCCATGGACATGTGGGCCAGTCTGGAACACGAGCTGCGCTATAAATCCGACCGGCAATTCACCGACGAGGACGCCGCCCGCCTGCGCCTGTGCTCCGATGCCATCAGCGAGATCGATCAGGAGATGCAGGACATCTATCAGGGGCAGGAGCCCCGTTACCACGCCTGAAAACAAAAAGAGGGGGCGTACACCGGCGGTGTACGCCCCCTCTTTTTGTCCGTTACGCGGCGGCGCGGAACACCTCCACGCCCAGCTGGCTCAGCGCGCCCATGATGACGCCCGCCAGCAGCACGCCGCCCATACAGGCCAGCACGCTCTTTTTGAAGTCCATGTCCAGCAGGCTGGCCGCCAGCGTGCCCGTCCACGCGCCGGTGCCCGGCAGCGGGATGCCCACGAACAGCAGCAGCGCCCAGTACAGGCCGCGGCCCGCCTTTTGCTGCAGCTTCCGCCCGGTCTTCTCGCCCTTCTCCAGACAGAACGAGAAGAATTTCCCGATCACCGGCTTGCCGCTGCCCCACACCAGCACCTTCCGGGCGAAGAAGTAGATGACCGGCACCGGCAGCATATTGCCCACGATGGCGATGCAGTACGTCAGCCACAGCGGCAGCCCGAACCCAACGCCGTAGGGGATGGCGCCCCGCAGCTCGATGATGGGCACCATGGATACAAAAAAGACGATGAGACAGTGTTTCAGCATAGACCGAGATTCCCCTTTTCCCAAAAACTTTCCTTATTATACCCGTTCTTTCCCGCTTTGGCAAGAACGTCAAAGCGGCCCATAAAACTCTGCGAAAATTTTACTTCTTTTTTATGCGCCGCCCTGTCGACAAATGTCCATCGTTCCTGTATACTGATAGCAGTTATTAAGGTAAATAATGGGAGGGGATGCGCATATGGGCATTTCAGACGTCATATCGCTGCTGGGCGGCATCGCCTTGTTCCTGTTTGGCATGTCTCTGATGGGCGAGGGGCTGAAAAAGGTGGCCGGCAGCAAGCTGGAGCTGGTGCTCTACCGTCTCAGCAGCACCCCGCTGAAGGGCGTCCTGCTGGGCACCGGCGTCACCGCCGTCATCCAGTCCTCCTCCGCCACCTCTGTGATGGTGGTGGGCTTCGTCAACTCCGGCATGATGAAGGTGCGGCAGGCCATCGGCGTCATCATGGGCGCCATCCTGGGCACCAGCGTCACCGGCTGGATCCTGTGCCTTTCCTATATCCCCGGCGGCAGCGGCCTTGTCCAGCTGCTGAGCACCGAGGTGCTCACCGGCCTTGTGGCCGTGGCCGGCATCGTCCTGCGCATGTTCTCCGGCAAGACCTCCTCCCGCCATGTGGGCGACATCCTGCTGGGCTTCGCCGTGCTGATGTACGGCATGTCCGCCATGTCCGGCGCCGTCTCCCCCCTGCGGGAGAGCGAGGCGTTCATCCGCATCCTGACATCGTTTTCCAACCCGCTGCTGGGTATTCTGGTAGGCGTTGCGTTCACCAGCATCCTGCAGAGCGCCTCCGCCGCCGTGGGTATCCTGCAGGCCCTGTCCATCACCGGCGCCATCACCTTTGAGATCGCGTTCCCCATCGTCATGGGCATCGCCATCGGCGCGGCGGTGCCGGTGCTGCTGTCGGCGCTGGGCGCCAACCTCAACGGCCGGCGCACCGCCTTTGTGTACCTGCTCATCGACGTGCTGGGCGTGGCCATCTGGTCGCTGGTGTTCTACACCCTCAACGCCTTCCTGCACTTTACGTTCCTGGACACCACCATGACCGCCGTCAGCATCGCCCTGATGAACACGCTGTTCCGCCTGGCCACGCTGGTGGTGCTGCTGCCGCTGATCGGCGCCATGGAAAAGCTGGTGGTGTTCCTGTTTCCCGACAATGGCCAGCAGGCGGAGGACCAGGACATCGACCGCCTGGAGGAGCGTTTCCTCCAGCACCCGGCCCTGTCCATCGAGCAGAGCCGCCTCGTCACCAACTCCATGGCGGAGCGCGCCGCCGGCAACCTGCTGGATGCTATGGCCCTGCGCACCGACTATTCGGACAAGGGTTTCCAGTCCGTGGCGGAGACGGAGTCCCTCATCGACCGCTACGAGGACAAGCTGGGCACCTATCTCATGAAGATCACCAGCCGCTCCCTGTCCAGCGCCCAGAGCGAGGAGGTCAGCAAGTTCCTCCACACCATTTCGGACTTCGAGCGTATCTCCGACCACGCACTGAATATCTCCGAAACGGCCAAGGAGATCCACGACAAGGACATGGTGTTTTCCGCCGCCGCCAGCCGCGAGCTGGAGGTCATGGAGTCCGCCCTGCGGGAGATCCTGTCCATCTCCATCGCCGCCTTTGTGGCCAACGATATACAGCAGGCCGCCCGGGTGGAGCCGCTGGAGGAGATCATCGACGGTCTGTGCGACGAGATGAAGTCCCACCATGTGGACCGTCTGCAGTCCGGCGCCTGCACGCTGGGGCAGGGCTTCGTGTTCAACGACCTGCTGACCAACTACGAGCGCGTGGCCGACCACTGCTCCAACATCGCCGTGGCCATCATCGAGCTGGAGTCCGACTCCTTCGACACCCACGAGTATCTCAACAGCGTCCGGGCCATGAAGTCCCACTCCTTTGCCCGGTACTACGAGGAGTACCAACAGAAGTACCACCTGTAAAATCGCAAAAAAGGTGCGGAGCAATACCTGTCGGTATTGCTCCGCACCTTTTTATCCGGTCCCTTCAAGGGGCCATGCGGTCATTCCGCGTCATGCGCCGTCCAATACCGGGCGCCCCAATGCTCGAAGTCCCACTGCTCCATATAGGCGCTGCACTCATAGTCGATATAGTAAAGCGTTCCGCCGCACGGGACGAAGTTGGTGGGATAGTAGTCGATGTTCAGCCCCGCCGGGTACAGCAGACGGCACATGGCCCGCACCTGCGTGAGCCAGCGGGGTTCCATCCGCCCCGCTTTCAGCTGCTCCGCCACCGTGGCCCCGGCGATGTATTCCTTCAAAATACGCTCCTGTGGAGTGTCCACCGCCAGCAGCCGGGGCATGGGGATGCCCAGCCGGCACAGCGTTTCATAGTCCCGCAGCTCCGCTTGCAGCTTGTCGCCGAAGGTGTAGTATGCGCAAGGCTCGTGATGGATCTGCTTCAGGACGTACCGCGCCGCACCGTCTGTCACCAGATAGGAATAGCCGTCCTTTCCCTTCCCCAGGAGCCGGAGCACGGTATATTCGGCTCCGTTCACGGTCAATGTGCCGCACATCCCGCCGTCTGCCGTCACCTGCGTACCGTCCCGGCGGCTTCGTCCTGCGGCGGGCAGAGCTGGAGGATCATAAGATCAAAATCCACCAACTCCCCATGGATCTTGAAAAATCCGGGGAAGGTGCACAGCTTGCGAAAGCCCAGCTTTTCATACAGCGCAATGGCGCGTTTGTTGTCGCTGCGCACTTCAAGATCGACCTGCTCCACACCGGACTTCCTTGCAAAGGCAAGGACGCCCTCCGCCAGCGCGGATGCCGCGCCGCAGCCCCACCACGCCTTTTTCAGGCTGATGCCGAACTCCGCGCGGTGGTGCATGCGATTCGGCTTGCGGTTGAGACTGGCGGTACCGATGATTTCCCCATTCACCTTGGCCAGCAGCTGCACATGGTCGCGGGACTGTGCCTGCATGCTGAGATAGGCTTCCTCGGCCTCCGGCGCAAGCGGCACGCCCTCCGGGCCGAAGCTGAGGTTTTCCGTTTCCCCGCCGATGATCTTCAGATACGCCAGCAGCGCGGCGGCGTCCTGCGCCTGTGCGCGGACGATCTCAAAGGCCGTCTGTTTCATATGCATGCTCTCCTTTCATTTCTGCCGTCTGCTCATCCGCCGGGGCGGAGATAAGCGTGATGCGCCTTGTCCGGCGGTTTTCCGCCGCCTCTATTTTCATGTATTTCAGGGCGACCTCATTGATGTCCGCAAGGAAGTCGGAAAATTCCTCGTCCGTCAGTACCAGCGTGCAGTTCGTCAGCAGCAGCATGTCCCTGCGGGGGTCGGCGCCGCCGCCGGCGAAATACCTTGCAAACGACGCGCAAATGCCCAGCAGCGACATCTGCACGGCGCTGCCGTCGGCATCCTCCGCCGCCATAGCATCCCTGTTCAGCCGGTAAACGCTTTCCACCGTGCCCCGGATCCGGTTTTCGCCCGCCACCGCAAGGATCGCGTGGTCCGCGAGGATCCTGACATGGCGGTACAGGCTGGCGCTGGGCACATCGGGCAATGCTCTTTTGAGTTCCTTCACCGTGCCGGTTTCGTGGAGCAGGAAATACTGGAATATCCTTTGCCGAACAGGGTTCATGACCACTTCCGCTGTCTCCATCGTTTGCCGTCACCTCCCCAAGCATTTTCTGCTTCTATTATATTCTCATTTATGAGAATGTCAAGTGATAAGAAACCTCCCTGCACAAGGCCACCATGCCGCTCCCGACACCGGCAGCGGTTGAAGGTGGTGGAAAAACGGGACTTTTTTCTTTCGGACAAAAGAAAAAAGTCCCGAAACCCTTGCGGTTTCAGGACTTTTTTGGTCCGAGTGTCGAGATTCGAACTCGAGGCCTCTTGAACCCCATTCAAGCGCGATACCAAACTTCGCCACACC
>CAKTKM010000094.1 GCA_934569425.1 uncultured Oscillospiraceae bacterium | reverse complement strand
GCGCAGCAGCTGGTTGCCCATAACGATCACCACCGACTGATTGCAGAAGATCATCGCCGCGGCAAAACTTACCGCCACCGACGCGGCAAAGCGTCCCCAGCGGCAGGCAAGCCGCTCCACCAGTCCGGCGGCGCCCTGTAATACGCTGATGCCGTCCAGCAGTCCCGCCAGCAGCCCGGTGGTAAACACCAGCGCGGCGGGCTTGGCCATGGAGACGATCCCGCCGCCGGAGAGGATCTCCCGCAGCTGCCCCGCGGCGGGGTAGTACCCCAGCACCACCGTTTTCAGCATTTCTCCCACGTCCATGCCCTGCACCGCCACGCTGACCGCTCCCGCCGCCGCCACGCTGAGGGCAATGCTGACCAGCACCGGCACCTTCAGCAGCGGCAGCACCAGCATAATGACCGCCGGTGCCAGCGCCCACAGGGAGATCACGGCGCTCTCCCGCAGCGCCTGCAGCAGCGCCGCGTCCACCGCCGTGATGGGATTCCGTACCGACAGCAGGACATATACCCCCGCCGTCAGCACCACCGGCAGCACGCCGGTGCGGAACATGCTGCGCAGGTTATCATAGAGTTTTGTCCCCGTTTCCGCCGCCACCAGCGCGGCGGAGGAGGACGCAGGGGAACACCGGTCACCGAAATAGGCGCCGGACAGTACCGCTCCCGCCGTCACCGCCTCGCTGACGCCGCCGGAGCGGGCCAGCGCCATCAGCACGATCCCCGCCGTGCCGATCACGCCGAAGGATGTCCCCAGCGCGTAGGCGATCAGCGCCGTCAGTACAAAGGCCACCAACACGAACAGCTTGGGGGAGATCATCTGCACGCCGTAATAAATAAAGAACACGATGGTACCGCTGCTGCGCCACAGCGCGGTGATGGCGCCGATAAACACAAAGATCCGCAGCACGATCAAAACCTTCCGTCCCTCCGACCACGCCATGTGCCACAGGGCGGCGGGCTTATGCCCCTGCCGGATACCGTATGCGCCAAACAGCGCCAGCCCCAGCAGCAGCGCCCACAGGAAGGAGCAGCCCGCCGCCAGGCACGCCGCCATGGCACACAGGAACAGGGCAAAGCAGAGAACTGCGCTCCTCTTCATTCCGCACCCCGTATGGTCAGCGTCATCTGGCAGCACAGCCGGTCCAGATCCTCGTCCGTTCCGGCGTTCAGCCGCAGCTTCCCGCCGCACCGGCGGCAGATGAGATCCACCGCGTCACGGTGTACCTGTATGCCGTACTCCGTGCTGCCGCAGGTGCAGCGAATGCCGCCCCGGGCGGCAATATCCTTCAGCTCCGACAGCACCTCATACATGATCACGTTGTCGGTGAAGGCCTCCTTTTCTTCGCACTTCTCCTTTTCCGCGCGGATGGCCAGCTCCTCCATGGCGCTCTGCACCTGCCGGGGATCCCCGGCATAGCAGCAGAGCTGCTTCGTCTCCGGACAGGCCAGCCCCACGCCCCGTCCCGTCAGGATGGCGGCGGTGTCCACCTCCGCCTGATGCTGCCCGCCGCACAGGCCGCAGGGGACCCACAGGCGGAATTTGACGCCGTCGGTCTGGATCTCCAGCTCGCTTTCGCCGCATTCGCAGGCGATGCGCACGGCGGCCGCCTGCAGGGCAAACACGCTCCGCGTCCCCAGCACCGCCTTTCCGCATTTGGGACAGATATAGCCAAAGCTGCGCTTCTCTTCCATCGTTCACACCTCATTGTAATCTGTACCGCCGGTTCCCGGTTTCTCCTGCCGCCCGGCGGTATTGTTCTTTCATTATACGCCATCCGTCCGGCCATTTCCAGCCCCAAACCGGATTTCTCACCCCTTCTCCGCGTGGAAGCCGCCCGCTCCCCTGTGTTTTTCTATCGAAAACATAACGCGATTATTTGTTCTTTCTCTGGCAAACAAACACCGCAACATGCGGCGTCCCCCCTCCGCTGCTGTCATAGATGTGGTGGTTTTTTCTCGTTCTCTCGTTTTTACGTCCTCCGCGCAGATGGAAAAATCAGGCATTTTCCTTCAGATTTGTCGAATTTGGTCTACAAGAATTTGTTTCAAATCGACAAGAATACCTTGAAAACGATGTTGATTTCTGGTAATTTAATATGCGGCAAGGCGATAATCTGTAGAATATCACGAAACGCGCCAAGCAAAATATAACGTGAGAGGGAATGAGAAGCATGGAACACATCATCAAGGTTCTTGTGGCAGACAGCAGCGACGAATATCGTATGCTGCTGTGCCATACACTTGAAGACGCAGGGGGTTTTCAAGTGGTTGGCAGCACCGGGGACGGCGAAACCGCATGGGATCTGATCCAGAAGACCGATCCGGACGTGGTGATCATGGATCTGATCCTGCCGGGGCTGGACGGCATCACACTGCTGCGCCGGATCCCCGCAGACGTGAAAACCATCGTTCTGTCCGCCTTTTGCAGTCAGAACATGGTGCAGGAGGTCATGCAGCTGGGGGCGTGGTACTTTATTCCCAAGCCCGCTCACATGGACTCGCTGCTGGATCGGGTCCGTCAGGCGGCCGCGCCGGACGCGCCTGCCATGACGCTTCCCACGCTGGAGGCAGACGTGACCGCCATCATCCACGAAGTCGGCGTTCCCGCCCACATCAAAGGCTACCAATATGTGCGGGAGGCCATCATCCTTGCCGTGCAGAACATGGACGTGATCAACGCCGTTACCAAGGTGCTGTATCCCGAGGTGGCCAAGCGGTTCCATACCACCCCCTCCCGCGTGGAGCGCGCCATCCGCCACGCCATCGAGGTGGCATGGGACCGGGGCGATCTGGAGACGCTGCAAAGCTATTTCGGCTACACCGTCAACTCCGCCAAGGGCAAGCCCACCAACTCCGAGTTCATTGCCATGATCGCTGACCGGATCCGCCTGCACAAAAAGAATCCGGAGACCCTGTAAATACGAAAAGAAGTGAGGACGGACACCTCACTTCTTTTTTTCACCGCATCACCGGCGTCAGCCGCCAGTCGCTGCCGGGGCGGGACTGCTCCAACCGGTCATAGCAGAGGGTGTAGAGGTCGGTATACGCCGCCTCCCGCCGGAACAGCTCCGCCGCGCCGCCGCCCAGCGCCGCCACATCCGCCGCCTTGGTCAGCACCGGCGCGCCCCGGTCCCGCATCTGCCGCAGGATGGCGCGCCCCGTGCCGTTGGCCGCCAGCACGCGGGCATAGGGTACCGTCTCCGGCGCCTCTTCCCTGCCCAGCCACTCCGCGAACACCATCCGCCGCAGCCGCGCCGCCGTATAGCGCTTGGTCTTGGCCGCCGCCAGCAGCTCCTCCAGCGCGGCGCTCTGCCGCACGGCCTCGTACACCCTGTGGTACAGCCCCTCGCCGCCGCCGTCGTAGGCCGCCAGCTCCTCCGGCTCCATCTGCCGCAGCCGGGCAAGGATCGCCCGCTCCACATGTCCCGTCTCCGTCACGCGCCCAGCTGCCAGCTCCCGCCGCAGCACCGCCGCCGATGCCTCCGGCAGATAGGCAAATGTCTCCTCCGCCCTTCCCTGCCGCACCAGCTGGCGGATATGGGACGCGGCGGCATAGCCCTCCGCGGCGCCGCCGTTGTGGGCTGCGCCCACACGCCGCACCGCCATGGGGGTCAGGGAAAGCCCCTGTCTCCGGCAGGCCTTCAGATACTCCACCGCCAGTGTGTCATTGGGGCGGCGCAGCGCTTCCGCCGCGTCTCCCAGCCGCTTTTGTGCCGCCTGCTGCCGCGCGGCGGCATAGGTCACGCCCAACGCCAGCTCCGCCCGGATCTCCCCGTGAAGCTCCGGCAGCAGCAGCGTGTCCGCCACCGTTCGCAGCGTGTCCGCGTCGCCGCACTCGCTGCCAAAGCCGATGTGGCTGCACCCGGCCATGGCCAGCAGCGCCACGCCGCCCCGGGCAAAGGTCTCCGCCGTCGCCATGGCCCACGGCGTCGGCAGCTCCAGCACCAGATCCGCCCCGCAGTCCACCGCCGCCTCGGCGCGGGCGCGCTTGTTCAGCAGCGCGGGAGCGCCCCGCTGGACAAAGTTGCCGCTCATGGCGCAGACCACCGCCTCCGCGCCCCGCCGCCGCAGCTCCGCCATCAGATAGGCATGTCCGCTGTGCAGCGGATCGAATTCACAGATGAGGCCCACAGCAGTCATGGCACGGCGCTCCCTTCGTCTTTTTCTCCATTTTACCCCACACCGGTGGGAAATGCAACTTGACATTTCCCCCGCTTCCTCCTTACAATAGAGAAAACCCAACGAAACGAGGTCAACCCCCATGAATATCGCCCTTTTCTACGCCATGCCGTCGGAGATCGACAGTCTCATTCACGGCGCCGCCCCCATGGAGACGGTATACGGCGTTTCCTTCTACCGCATCCGCCCCAACGTCATCGCCTGCTGCGGCGGCGTGGGCAAGGTGAACGCCGCCATGGCCGCCGCGCTGCTGATCGACCGCTATCATCCGGATCTGATCCTCAACGCCGGTGTGGCCGGCTGCTTCGAAGAGATCCCCATCGGCACGCTGGTGCTGGCGGAGCGGTTCGTCCAGCACGATGTGGACACCACCGGCGTGGGCGACCCCATCGGGCTGGTGTCCACCGTCAACCGGGTGGATTTCCCCACCGCGGACTTTGAAACGGCCAAGGACGCCATGGACAGAACCGGCTATTCCTACCGCACCGGTACCGTGGCCACCGGCGACTGGTTCGGCATCCCCGGCGGCCGCGCCGATTGGGTGCGGGACACCTTCCATCCCCTGCTGTGCGAGATGGAGGGCGGCGCGGCGGCGCAGGTGTGCTATCGCTGCGGCGTACCCTTCATGGCGCTGAAATCCGTGTCCGACTGCCTGACCAGCAGGCATGACTACAACTTTAATCTCCCCACCGCCATGCGGGAGCTGAACGCCGCCGTCATGGCGCTTGTGGAGCAACTGGAGGATTGAACCATGGAACGTATCGCAAGCTTTACCGTCAACCACGACGTATCGCTGGCGCGGGACTGCTGCGCCTTCTACGCCGCCCTTCTGGAGCGCTGGACGCCGGAAAAGCTGACCTATCCGGAATAAACGGCCTGCGCCCCTTTCCCGCGAAAAAAATCCCGAAAATCCGCGCGGTTTTTGTTGACAAAGCCGCCGCCTGCTGTTATACTTGTAAGGCCGCTTTGAATGGGTCATAAGTTCCGGCGCACGCCGGACGCCCCCGACAGCGAGTCCGTTATAAAGGAAAGGCAGGTGCAACAAGTAATGCAGGCTATTATCGTGACCGGTGGTAAGCAGTACGCCGTCTCTGAGGGCGACACTCTGTTTATCGAAAAGCTGGACGCCGAGGCTGGCGCTTCCGTGGTGTTTGACCAGGTGCTGGCGATCGTGGACGGCGAGAACACCAAGTTCGGCACTCCCGTGGTGGAGGGCGCGAAGGTGGACGCCACCATCGTGAAGAACGGCAAGGGCAAGAAGATCCGTATCTTCAAGTACACCCCCAAGAAGGGTTACCGCAAACGTCAGGGTCATCGTCAGCCCTACACCAAGGTTGAGATCGGCAAGATCAGCTTCTAAGGCAAGCGCATGACGAGCGTCATTTTTCACACCGTGGAAAACCGCATCATCGGATTTGATGCACAGGGACACAGCGGATACGGCGAGGAGGGCGAGGACATCGTCTGCGCCGCCGTGACCAGCGCCGTGCGGCTGGTGGAAGCCACCGTCAACGACGTGATGGG
>CAKTKM010000093.1 GCA_934569425.1 uncultured Oscillospiraceae bacterium | reverse complement strand
TTCCGGCAGGCCGCCGGCCGTAACAGGCGGCCATCGGATCACGCTCCGGTGAAAGGAGAAGCTATGGAATTTATGAAGCAGCACCGCCGCGCCATCTACATCGCGCTGGCGGTTTGCGTGGTGGCCGCAGGCGTGACCGGCTATCTGCTGGTGAACAACAAGGCGCCGGAGCAGCCGGCCTCCGCCACGCAGCCGGTGGTGGATGTGAAGCCCCCCGTCATCACGCCCGCAAAGCCCGCGGCACCCGCCCAGGAGGAGGTCAAAGAGGAGGAACCGCCTGTAGAGACCGTATCGGAGCTGCTGCCGCAGGTGGTATCGCCGCTGGACGGCACCACGGTAACGGTGTTCAGCATGTCGGAGCTGTTGTATGACGAAACCATGGCGGACTGGCGCACCCACGAGGGGCTGGACATTCAGGCCGCCGAGGGCGACGCGGTAAAGACCGCCGCCGCGGGCGAGGTCACATCCGTCACCAAGGACGAGCTGATGGGAACCACTGTGTGCGTCTCTCACAGCGGCGGGTATGTGACGCGCTACAGCAGCCTGCTGGAGGATCCTCCCATCAGTCAGGGACAGCAGCTGAAGGCCGGGGACATCGTGGGATATGTGGGAACCGCCGCCGCGGAGGCCACCATGGGGCCGCATCTGCATTTCGCCGTGGAAAAGGACGGCGCGTTGATCGACCCGCAGGAATATGTGAAGTAACTGTTATAAAAGCAGCCGTTTTTCAAAACGGCTGCTTTTTTCTGCAAAATCGGGAACTTTTTCCCATTGGTCAGCGTCACATAAGCAGGAAGATCCCAACATGAAGGAGGTTTTTTGACGATGAAACGCTTGATTCCCCTGCTGCTGGCTCTGGTGCTGGCTCTGGTGCTGGCTCTGGCGCTGGCGGGCTGCGGCGCGTCGGCCAGCAGCGACAACGCGGCTGCCCCCCGCAGCAGCGGCGATTGGAACACCGCCGACACCGCAGGAGACGACGGCTATTGGAACATGGCCGTCACCGAGGAAAGTACCGCATACGATGCTGAAGATGCGCCCGCCGATCTGCAGGCGGACGGCGGCGCGGCTGCTAACGGCAAACCGGCCAAGATGGTCTATACCGGCTATCTGGAGATGCAGACACAGGACTTCGACACCGCGGATGCCGGTCTGGAGGCGCTGGTGAAGGAGCTGGGCGGCTATTTCCAGCAGAGCAGCGTGTCCCACCGCAGCGGCAGCGGCTACCGCTACGGCAGCTATACCGTCCGTGTACCGGCGGCGCAGTTCGAGACCTTCTTCCAGAAGGCCGGGCAGCTCTGCCATGTGACCTACAGCAGCACCGAGGCCGACAACATCTCCGAGAGTTACTACGACACCGAGGCACGGCTGGAGACGGCGCGGATCAAGCTGGAGCGGCTGCAAACGCTGCTGGCCAAGGCCACCAGCATGGAGGACATTATCACCATCGAAAGCGCCATCTCCGAGACGGAGTGGGACATCGAGAATCTCAGCGGCACACTGCGGCACTATGACGCCATGGTGGACTACGCCACCATCAGCGTGGAGCTCAGCGAGGTCTATCAGCTGTCCGGACAGGACGCGGCCGTCACCACCTTCGGCGGACGGCTGGGACAGTCCTTTACCAACGGACTGCGAGCCGTGGGCAGCGCATTGGAGGACTTTGCCGTGTGGCTGGCCTACAGCTGGGTATGGCTGGCGGTGCTGGCCGTGGTGGTCGTGGTGGTGATCCGCGTAGTCCGGCACAGAAAAAGCGGAGAGAAGTTCTCTCTGCGCCGGAAGAAGGAACCGCAGGACAACGGCAGCAAACCCGAGGAATAAGCGAAAAAATGAGCTGCTTTGCAGCTCATTTTTTTCGCTTATTTTTCTCTCTTCCGCTGGAAGAACTTCACGATCTCCACAATGGGGATCACGCAGAAGGCCAGAGCAAGGGCGATCAGGTATTCGTTCCACTCCACGCTGGTAAACTGGAAGGCGTCGGCAAGAAGGGGTACCTCGCACACCAGTGTGGTGGCCAGCAGGCTGCCGATGGCGGCGAAGGTCATCATTCTGTTGCGGGTACGGAGCTTCAGGATACTGCCCCGCTGGGAGCGCATGTTGAGACTGTGGAAGATCTCCGCCATGGACATGGTGACAAAGGCCATGGTGGTGCCGTCGGGGCTGAGGCCATCGGCCGGGATCTCCCACGCGCCGGATTCCATGAAGTGACCGATGAAAAAGGCGGCGATGGTCAGTGCCGAGATCACCAGTCCCTGATAGGCCACGTCGAAGCCCATGCCGCCGGCAAAGATCCCGGCCTTGGCGTCACGGGGACGGCGGCGCATGATGGCCGGTTCCGCCTCCTCCATACCCAGCGCCAGCGCGGGGAAGCAGTCCGTTACCAGATTGATCCACAGCAGATGCACCGGCTCCAGAATGGTGAAGCCCAGCAGCGTGGCGGCAAAGATGGAGATGACCTCGCTCATATTGGAGGACAGCAGGAACTGGATGGCCTTGCGGATGTTGTCGTAGATCCGGCGTCCCTCCTCCACCGCGCCGACGATGGTGGCAAAGTTGTCGTCCGCCAGCACCATGTCCGCCACGTTTTTGGTAACGTCGGTGCCGGTGATGCCCATGCCTACGCCGATGTCGGCGGACTTGATGGAGGGCGCGTCGTTGACGCCGTCGCCGGTCATG
The DNA here is from genome assembly GCA_934569425.1 of uncultured Oscillospiraceae bacterium. Taxonomy (GTDB): domain Bacteria; phylum Bacillota; class Clostridia; order Oscillospirales; family Oscillospiraceae; genus Vescimonas. Next base: position 3,049 of record CAKTKM010000093.1, on the reverse strand, counting down.
GCGGTGACGTAGCCGGCATTGCGCCATGCGTTGACGATGCGGGTCTTATGCTCCGGCTGTACGCGGGCGTATACGGCAATGTGGGGATATTCCTTCTCGAACTCCTCATCGCTCATGGCGCTGAGCTGTGCGCCGGTGACGGCCTTCATGCCGTCCTCCAGGATCCCCAGCTCCTTGGCAATGGCCACGGCGGTATCGATATGGTCGCCGGTGATCATAATGGGGCGGATCCCCGCCTCCCGGCACTCCTCGATGGCGGCTTTTACCTCGGGACGCACCGGATCGATCATCCCGGCGAGACCGAGGAAGCACAGATCCTGCTCCAGCGCGGCGGCGTCCATGGACGCCGGCAGGGCGTCATACGTCCGCTGGGCAGCGGCCAGCACCCGGAGGGCGCGGTCGGCCATGGCCTTGTTGGCCTGCAGGATCTCGCCGCGCTTCTCCTCCGTCATGGGACGGGCAAGGCCGTTGTCCCAGTAGGTCGTGCAGCGCTCCAGCACCACATCGGGGCCTCCCTTGGTGAACTGGATATATCCGCTGCCGGTGCTGTGAACGGTGGACATCATCTTGCGGCCGGAGTCAAAGGGTGCTTCACCCACCCGGGGCAGCTTTTCCTGCAATTCCGGCTTGGGCAGACCGCACTTGGCGCCCCATGCCACCAGCGCCGCCTCGGTGGGCTCACCGGTAACAGAGCCGTCCGCCGCCAGCAGGGCGTCGGAGCAGAGGGTCATGGCGGTGGCGGTACGGTCACGGTCGGTGCCGTAATCGTCCACAACGGTCATCTTGTTCTGGGTCAGGGTGCCGGTCTTATCGGAGCAGATGATCTGGGCGCAGCCCAGCGTTTCCACGGCGGTCAGACGGCGGATGATGGCGCTTCTCTTAGACATATTGGTGACGCCGATACTCAGCACCACCGTCACCACCGCGGCCAGTCCCTCGGGGATGGCCGCCACCGCCAGCGACACGGCAATCATAAAGGAGTGGATCACCACATCCAGCGTAAAGGCGCCTGCGCGCAGCAGCTGCACGCCGAAGATCAGCACGCAGATCGCCAGCACCAGCTTGGTGAGAATACCGGACAGCTGGGTCAGCTTCCGCTGCAGGGGGGTCTGCCCCTCCTTGGCATTGGCCAGCGCATCGGCGATCTTGCCCATCTCGGTGTCCATGCCGGTCTGGGTCACCACCATGCGGCCGCGGCCATAGACCACGGTGGAGCCCATATAGACCATGTTCTTCCGGTCACCCAGTGGTACATCGGTGTTGTTCTCCCGCAGGTGGATCAGGTCAATAAACTTCGTGACCGGGACGGACTCGCCGGTCAGGGCGGCCTCCTCCACCTTCATGCTGGCGCTCTCCAGCACGCGGCCATCTGCCGGAACGGCATCGCCCGCCTCCAGCAGCACCACATCGCCCACCACCAGTTCCTCGCTGCGGACCGTGACCATCTGTCCGTCCCGCAGCACGCGGCTGGTAGCGGCGGCCATCTGCTGCAGGGCTTCTATGGCCTTTTCCGCCTTGCTCTCCTGATACACGCCCAGCACGGCGTTGACGATCACCACAAAGAGAATGATGATCACATCGGCAAAGCTCTCGTTCTCCACCACCGCCAGCACGGCGCTGATGGCGGCGGCCGCCAGCAAAATAAGGATCATCGGGTCGGCCATCTGCTGAAAGAACCGCTTGAGCAGCGAGTCCTTTTTCGCTTCGGCCAGCTTGTTTCTGCCGTTTCGGGCAAGGCGTTCCGCCGCCTGCGCGGCGCTCAGTCCCTCGGGACGGGAGTCCACCTCCCGCAATACGGCGTCGGGCTGTTCCAGATAATGCTTCATCATATCTTCCTCCTACTGCTGCGTATATACACAAAAAAGCGAGCCACATGCACAGAATAACACTGCACATGAGTCTCGCTGTCAAAAGCTAAGCCAGACGTTTCCGTCATGCATGTTGACTTAGCTCACGCCCGCAGGCGCGCAACTACTCCCCCATGAAAATCACAGGATCCAATTTTGTATGGGATAGTATAGCAAATCTTCCCGTGGATTGCAAGCATTTTTTGCCGAAAAAGCGGCGGTTTTTCTAAAGAAGCCGCGCAGATGCCCACGGAGCCGCAAGAGGAGATGCCGAGTCCGCGCAGGCAAACGCCTTGACAACCGTTGATTTCCTGTTATAATGAAAATGGAAAAGGGCGCTGCGACAAGCGGTCAGCCCAGAAAGTTCAGATCTCTATTTCAAAGAAACCGTCACTTTGCCCAGTGGCGGTTTCTGCTTTTTAACTCCATCACACGAATCGAGACGGAAAACCGCCCAATGTGAAATGTAATCGTTAAAAACATCGCGTCACCCCCCTTTCGGGGTTTGTGACAAACCGCCTGCCGTTCGTGCAGCGCCTGTTTTCACTGTATGTACTATCAAAGAATAGTATTGATTTCACCATCGAGCGATAGTAAAATAGCTATGACGTGAAAAATGGAGCAAAAAATCAGACGAGACCGCAACATAGGAGACAATCTGCGCCGCCTGCGAACCTCGTACCACATCTCACAGGAGAAATTATGCGCTGAACTACAGCGCCACGGCTGCGACATTGGCCGCACCACCTATGCCAAGTACGAATCCGGTGAGCTGAATATACGAGCCAGTGTTTTGATCGAACTGCGGAAAATCTACGGGTGTGGGTACGAAGAGTTCTTCGCGGGGCTGGATAAAGACGAATCTGTTTTTCGCTCCGAATGACGCTGCCGCAAAAATAGGGAAAGCCGCCGGCATAAACCGGCGGCTTCCTTCTGTGAAAATCAAGTATTTTTGTAAATCTGGAGGAATTGCGCCATGACCGCACCCATTCTCACCTGTTCCCGCTATTGAGCTTTCTCTATAATCAGGAATATTGACTATTCGTACCGAATATGATATATTTGCAAACAGAATGAGGTGATGATATGGAAAGACGTTTGGCGCGGATCAACAGCAGTACAGCCGGAGGAACAGCAGGTTCCGGCGCAAAGACGCATAAGGTGACGCTCCCATCACGCTGGCTTCAGGCCATGGGGATCAC
>CAKTKM010000092.1 GCA_934569425.1 uncultured Oscillospiraceae bacterium | reverse complement strand
CGAGGGCAAGGGCGATGGCCACACCATTGAATTCGTCTGGAATGGCGAAAGCCATTTCATCACCGTTCCCGATCCCAAGGTACAGCTGGCTGTCGGCACCCTGCAGGGCGTCATTGACCAGTACCTGAAGGACAATGGCGGCGAGGTGGACTACATCCACGGCGACGATGTCACCCGTGAACTGGGCAGCAAGCCCGGCAACATGGGCTTCCTGCTGCCCGCCATGGGCAAGGAACAGCTGTTCAAGACCGTCATGGCCGACGGTGTGCTGCCCCGCAAGACCTTCTCCATGGGTCACGCGCAGGATAAGCGCTACTACATTGAGGCTCGCAAGATCGTCAAGTAACAAACCATACCCAACACACAAAAAAGCGCCGCAAGGCGCTTTTTTGTCAGGAGGAACCCGTATGAAAAAGCCTCTGATCAACTTTCGAACAGCGCGGATCATCGAGATCGGCTCCATCGTGCTGATGCTCGTTCTGGTGAGTCTGACTGCGCTGCTGAAGCTGAGCGAAGCGTTTCTCATTGTCTCCATTGCAGGATGCCTGACGGTGTATGCCGCGGCGGCGTTCTTCTTTGATCGTTGTCCCCGCTGTGGCAGGAACCTTGGAAGGGTGTCTCTGCTGTGGAACGGCTTCTGCCCCGGCTGCGGCGCACCGATGCGCGTCGAGGAGCGGCCCAGGCAGATAACGGTGATGGCCGATGCCAAAGTGAATCTCACCCTGTCCGTAGGTAAAAAGCGCCCCGACGGCTATCATGAGGTAGAGACCGTCATGACAGCCGTTGGACTGCGGGATACGGTGACGCTCCTTTGCGGCGTGGGAAACGATACGCTGCAATGTGACCCGCCGGTCACGGAGCGTGCGGAGGACAACCTGTGCATGAAAGCGCTGCGGGCATTCTTCGCGGCAACAGGGAAGAGGAGCGGCGGTGTCGCCATCCACCTTGAAAAGCGCATCCCCACGCAGGCGGGTCTGGGCGGCGGCAGCAGCGACGCGGCGGCGGTACTGCGGGGACTGCGGACGTTGTACGCCCCCCATATGACCGACGCACAACTGGAGACCATCGCGGCAGAGCTTGGCAGCGACGTTCCCTTTTTTATCCGCGGCGGCACGGCACTGGCCACCGGCCGAGGCGAACAGCTGTGTGCGCTTCCCGGCATGCCCCCTTGCTGGTTCGTCATTATCAAACCATCGGAGAACTATTCCACCGCCGCCATGTATGCTGCCATCGACAGCGCTCCCGCGCGGATCCGCAGCGGCAGCCGCGCGGTGCTGGATGGCTTGGAAAAAGCCGACCTGTCCGCCATTGCGGCAGGGTTGGGCAATGACTTCCAGCAGGTACTGCCGGACGGGAGCCGCGTCCCCGCCATCGCGGACGCCCTGCGGCAGCAGGGGGCGCTGAACGCGCAGCTCTCCGGCAGCGGCAGCGCGGTATTCGGCATCTTTCGCCGCCGGGCGGATGCAGAGCTGGCCGCCGGCCTGCTGAAAGAGCGCTATCCTCTGACTTTTTGCGTCCCACAGGTATAAATCACGATAAAACCGTCCATATTGTAGGAAAATTTCTGCAATAAGGACGGTTTTATATATGAAGCATTGGAAAAAGTGGGAAATGGCACTGCTGCTGGGTCTGTGCGCCGCGATGCTCTGGGGCGCATGGGCCGCCCAGCGTCAGGACGCTTTGGCGCAAAAAATGATCCGCCTCCATGTGATCGCCAATTCCGACAACGCCGAAGATCAGGCGTTGAAGCTGCAAGTCCGTGACAAGGTATTGGACTTTACAACAAATATATTGTGCCGTTCCTCCGACATGGAGGAAGCGCAAAAGCAGCTGCAGGCGCAGTTGGAGCGCATCGAGACCATTGCCCAACGGGAGATCGTCAGCCAAGGCTATGATTACGGCGTGACGGCGCGGCTGGAGCAGACGGAGTTTCCCTTAAAGGAGTATGACGGATTCTCCCTGCCCGCTGGAGAGTACACGGCCCTGCGGCTGGTGATCGGTGAGGGTGCCGGACAGAACTGGTGGTGCGTGGTGTATCCGCCCCTGTGTACCGCCGCCGCTACCGACATGCCGCAAACTGCCATTCGTGCCGGACTGAACGGCGATGATGTGGGACTGATCACGGAGGAAAACGCCGGTTATGTGTTGAAATTCCGTTCGGTGGAGTTGTGGGAACGGCTGCGGCAGTGGCTCGGCAAATAAACGCCTTGTAGAAAACAACAAAGTCGATAATAACAATTTGGAAGATACTACAAAATCTACCTCGAATCGCGAAATTCACTTGCAATTTTTTCGCAAAGTGGTAGACTGAACGTACCATACAGCAAAAACCCATGGGTTTTTGCGTGTTTCCCGCGGGAAACACCTATCTCACTTTTGGGCATAACGGCCGCGGTGCGCGCTGCGGCCTTTGTGTGTCTGGCCTCCCCGGGAAACGGGCAGGCAGGGTAGTCGCTTTCCCTGTCTGCCCCATCAGACAAGGGGTCAGGCTTATACGCGGCGTCTTCGCGGGATACCGGCGCGGGGACGTTCAGCCCTCCGGTAAATATTTTATTTGGGGGAGGATACATACCCATGTCAAACAAACGAGCCACCAAACGCGCATTGCTGACCAGTATTCTGGCCATCTGCCTGTGTCTGGTCATGCTGATCGGCTCCACCTTCGCGTGGTTCACCGACACCGCCAGCACAGGCGTCAACAAGATCGTAGCAGGTAATCTGGATGTGGAGCTGCTGATGTATCAGGAGGGCGGAAACGGAAATGCTGGTTACGTCAACATCAGCAAGGATAAGAAACCTATTTTCGGCGCTGAAAATAGCAGTGTGGCGCAGAACAATAACCTCGACACTGTGTGGGAGCCGGGCAAGACGCAGGTGGCTTATCTGGCGATCGAGAATAAGGGCAATCTTGCGCTGAAGTACAAGGTGGCACTGAATGTTACAAATCCGGCGGACGGAAAAGACCTGTATCAAGTGATGCAGTACGCCATTGCTCCCGATGCGAAGGGTACGGACGAAAACCTTCCCGCTTGGACAACCGGCAGTAATGTCACCGTTGGCCAGCAGCCGGTTTCCGAGGAGGTTTCCCTCGCGGTGGGTACAACCCATTACTTTGCCCTGTTGATACATATGGATGAGAACGCCGGCAATGACTATCAGAATGGCAAGGTGGACTTTGACCTGACCGTCTACGCCACCCAGGACACCGTGGAAGCCGACAGTTTCGGCACGCAGTACGATAAAGACGCCCCATTGCCCACTGTTGTCAGCCATAAGGATTTGAATAACAGCCTTACCCTTGATGATCTCAAAGATGAAGAGGGCAAGATCGCTCCGGTGGAAGTCACACTGGGCGACACTGCGGTAACAGATATTCAGTACGATGAACGGAACACAGGCTATACGGGCAAGGGTGTAATGCTGGGCAACACCAACCTGAATCACTATAACGCGCAGCCTGCCGCTGTCGGACAGTACAAGTTTACCTTCAAGGACGGCACCATCACCAGTGCAGCAAGCGGCTATGCTTCTATCGACAACCTCAAAGATACTTCCGTCTACATGCTGGTTCCCGGAAACAGCGATGTGACCTTTGAAAACATGACTTTCAAGGGCGTTGTCAGCTTTGACATTCAAAAGTATACTGCTGGTTGGAGCAATTTGAATTCGCTTACTTTCAAGAACTGCACCTTCGAAGGCATTATCGTCGGCACCTGCCCCGCTTCCAATGTGACCTTCGACGGCTGTACCTTCAAAAATTATACGAACACCACAAAGTCCAACAACTCCAACCCGATCTGGTGGCGGGAAGACACGGAAGGCTCCGGCAGCAATGCCAATCCTATTAAGACCTTCAACTTTGTGAATAACACGGTCACAGGTACCCGCCCCGTGAAGATCGAGCGTATCGGCAAAACTGTAAGTCCGACTTTCACCTTCAAGAACAACTCCTTTGATATTAACAGACAGAGTGATGATACCGTAACCAAGAATATGGCCATCAACATCGGCATGGGGGAAAATCCGAATCTGCCCTTTACGCTGATTGACGATGGCAACACCGCTTCCCAGAACACTGCGGCTCTGTATACGGTCTATCTTAAGAGCGGCTCAAATTGTTATAAGGAAGTCTCCGGCATGAAGGTGTTGGACGGTAACGGCAACGAAAAGGTCATCACCGCTATGATTTGGAAAACGACCAACAGTGAAACTTTCCAGTTGAAGTCTGTCAACTAAAATATCATCCGCCTGTAAGTAGTCAAAAGAATCACTCCCCTTATGGGGAGTGATTCTTTATGTACCCATAAAGCACTTTAATGTACCAATAACGCCCTTTTATGTACCGTTTTGTACCGCTTTCCGGGCAACAAAAAGCAACAAAAGGCAACGCCGGGGTGGCAAATGGCGCTGCCCTTTTCCACGTTTTCTAAAAAATGCTTGACATGTAAACGTTCGTTTACTACAATAAAGTAAACGACCGTTTACAGCAAAAGGAGGGTGTAGACTGTGGATACAAAGGAAAATATTTTGATGACGGCGCTGCGGCTGTTTGCCCGGGACGGCTATGAAGCAGTTTCCGTCAGCATGATCGCCGGAGAGCTCGGCATAACAAAAGGCGCCCTTTACCGCCATTATTCCAGCAAAAGAGACATTTTTGATCACATTGTGGCGCGAATGTATGAGATCGACGCCCAGCGGGCGCGGCAGTACAGTGTGCCGGAGGAGCGCTGGGAAGATATGCCCGCCGCCTATGAGGACGTATCGTGGGAGAGCGTCCTGCGCTTTACCGAAGCGCAGTTTGTCTTCTGGACAGAGGATGATTTTGCCTGCCGCTTCCGCCGAATGTTGACATTGGAGCAGTATCGGAACGCAGAAATGTCCGAGCTATACAAAAACTGCCTTACCACCGGCCCGGTTTCGTATATGGAGGATATTTTTCTCCGTATGATGGACAGTGGACTTATAGCGCGCGATGATCCGAAGCTGCTGGCGCTTTCTTTTTACGCGCCGCTGTTCCTGCTGATCCAGATGGCAGACAGCGAAAGCCAGCAGAAGACATATACGGCGTTGCTGGAACAGTACATCCGGCGTTTCCGCCAGAGCTGTACGGCAGAGACAGCAGAAAGGACAGACAGGAAATGACAGCAGTCAACATGGCTGACTACGGCCTGCTGGGGCAGCTTGCGGTACTTGCACAGGAGCAGCAGCAATATCAGGTTGGGCGCGTGGTGGCACAGGAGAAGGGGCTGTACCGTCTTATCAGTGAGAAGGGAGAGCAAGTCGCGGAAATCTCCGGCAGAATGCGCTACAACGCAAGCAGTGCATCCGATCTGCCCGCCGTAGGGGATTTTGTCTGGATCGGCGGCGAAACCCCTGACACCCGCGCCGTGATCCACGGTGTTTTGCCGCGAAAGAGCGTTTTCATCCGCAAAGCGGCGGGAAGCGCCTGCCGGGAGCAGGTTGTTGCTGCCAATATCGACACACTGTTTCTCTGCATGTCGCTGAACAATGATTTCAACCTGCGCAGACTGGAACGCTATCTCTCGGTGGCATGGAGCAGCGGCGCGGCGCCGGTGGTCGTTCTAACGAAATCCGATCTGTGCGCGGAGATAGACGCACAAATCCGCGCCGTGGAAACAGTGGCGGTGGGAACCGATATTCTCGTCACCTCCGGTCTGGCACAGGATGGATACCGCCAGCTTCTGCCCTATCTTCAGGCAGGACGCACCGTGGCGCTGATCGGCTCCTCCGGTGTGGGAAAATCCACACTGATCAACCGCCTGCTGGGGGAGGAACGGCTCGAA
>CAKTKM010000091.1 GCA_934569425.1 uncultured Oscillospiraceae bacterium | reverse complement strand
GGAGTACAAGGAGGCCGTTCTGGGCAGCCTGCGCAGCCATCTGGAGAACACATGGATCGTGGATGAAAAGGGCAACAAGCGGAAGCTTCAGCCCAAGGGGGAAAAATAATGGACTATCAATACAACTACCAGTCCGATCCGAAAAACGAAAACAGCAGTGACCCGCAGCGGAAGCCGCCGGTACCCAACAAGCCCAACGGGCAGCAGGACAACGATCTGGGCGCGTGGATCCTGATCGTGGTCATGTTCTTTGTGGCGTGGCCGGTGGGACTGATCCTGCTGATCAAGAAGCTGACGGACGATCCCCAGCGGGTGAAGAAGGCGGCGTCGGATACGGCGGCGCACATCCGCGCCAAGGCGCAGGAGCAGCAGAAGACCCTGCAAAACACCCGGCAGCAGGCGCAAACCGCTCAGCAGGTGTCCAAAGCGCCCAAGACCATCAAAAACGTCACCAGGACGCCCAAGGCCTCCGCCGGCGGCGCCAAGGCCATGAAGATCATCGGCATCATTCTGGCGGCACTGGGCGGCGCGGCGCTGCTGAACGTGGCGGCCAACGACCTCGGCTATGCCATTCAATACAGCGAATGGTGGTACTTCCTGCGGCAGCTGTTCTATCCTGCCGGTCTGCTGGCCGGCGGCCTGTCGCTGCTGCTCGGCGGCGGCGCCATGAAGCGGAAAATGCGCCGCTACGCCAAATATCTGGCTTGCGCGGGCGACCGTGACGCCATCCCCCTGACCCATCTCATGAAGGCCGCCGACGTGGGCGAGAGCAAGGCGGAGCGGGATCTGGAGGCGATGATCGAGAAGGGCATGTGGGGTCCCGATGCCTATTTGGATCAGGGCAACAATATGCTGTTCCGCTCGCAGGATGCCGCCAACGCCTATTTTGCCCAAAAGCGGGCGGCCGCGCCGGTGAACGTGATGGCGCAGCCCCGTGCCGAGGGGTATGAGGGGATGCTGCAGGACATCCGCCGCGCCAACGACCGTATCGACGACCCGGTGCTCAGCGCCAAGATCGACCGGCTGGAGATCGTCACCGGACAGATCTTCAAGGTCATTCAGGAGCAGCCTGCCAAGAAGGAGAAGGCCAACACCTTCCTGAACTACTATCTGCCCACCACCCAGAAGCTGCTGGACAGCTACGCCGATTTCGAGGAGGCGGGTGTCAGCGGGCAGAATCTGGATCAGGCCAAGAGCCGGATCCAGGACACCATGGACAATGTGATCGCTGGCTTCGAGCATCAGCTGGACGAGTTGTACCGTGACGCAGCCATGGATATTGACAGCGACATCCGCGTAATGGAGACCATGCTGAAGCGGGATACCTCCACCGTGGCCGATGACTTTGGGCTGGATGGCGGCACCGCCGTGCAGATGCCGGACACGGAGATCGAATAAAAGCGGCACGGCGCGAACAACGATCCCGCCGTAAGGCGGCGCAGAAATTTTGAGTACCGCAGCACTCCCCCGGCCACGGCTTATCCGTGACCGGGGGAGTGTTCTTTTCGTTCCTTTCCCGCTTTTACACGATACTTCCAATAAGAATGCGCGTATTTTGTCGTTTCTCACAAAATTTTTCGCAAACGGGGAAAGCACTTGCAATTTTCCTGAAAAGTGGTAAACTGAACTTGTCTATACAGGAAAGCCTATAGGCTTTTTTTGCGCTTTCTTTCTTGCAAAAGCGCAAAAACCATTCCTGTTGCTGGCGGCATGACGGCTGCGGTGCGCGCTGCGGCCTTTGTGTGTCTGGCCTCCCCGGGAAACGGGCAGGCAGGGTAGTCGCTTTCCCTGCCTGCCCCATCAGACAAGGGGTCAGGCTTATACGCGGCGTCTTCGCGGGATACCGGCGCGGGGACGTTCTGCCCTCCGGTAAATATTTTATTTGGGGAGGATACATACCCATGTCAAACAAACGAGCCACCAAACGCGCATTGCTGACCAGTATTCTGGCCATCTGCCTGTGTCTGGTCATGCTGATCGGCTCCACCTTCGCGTGGTTTACCGACACCGCCAGCACCGGCGTCAACAAGATCGTAGCAGGTAATCTGGACGTGGACATCGTAGCAGCGGAGCAAGTAGAAGGCAAATATGTAAGCCTGACTGGCGAAGGCAGCAAGCTGGCTTGGACACAGCAGGTCAAAGGCGAAGGTACTGAGACTACTACGCTTACCACCATCACGGATGAAAACAAGCCTCTTTGGGAGCCGGGCGCAAGATTCCTGACGCAGGGCTTCAAGATCAAGAATGCCGGCAATCTGGCGCTGAAATGGAAGGCTGAGATCAACAAGGACAACATCACCAACGGCAAAGTCGGTGCCGAAGCCACTCCCAGCAAGAGCCTGCTGGATGTCATCGACTTCTCGATGGTGACAATGAATGAGAACGGTACAATCAAGGATGTCGTCAATCTTGCAACCTTTGAAGGCAAAATGGCCAACACGAACGCTGTCGGTCCTGACACCTATTACATCATGGGTACCATGCAGACCACCGCAGGCAACGACTACCAGAATCTGACGCTGGACGGCATCACCATCACCGTTTACGCCACGCAGCTCAACAGCGAGTATGACAGCTTCAACAATACCTACGATCAGGATGCCGAGTATCCGGTCGTGATCAATGAACTGAAAAAGACCTATGCGGCAGACGCATCTACTAAACCTGACGGTTTTGTTGTGACCGAATACAGGAATAACGAATTTGACAGCAATAATGGCAAAACCGGCACCATCACCATCAAGGATGCTGAGTCTCTGCTGTACTTTGCCTATGTGCTGGATCCGGCGGCTGCTTATGCGAAAGTTCCCGATGATGGCTGGCAGCACACCAGCATCTGGTATGGCGGTTCCTGTGCCCGTCATATCGTGCTGGATGCAGACATCGATCTGCAGGGACTTACTCTCCCCAACGGTTTTGGCAATATGAAGAACTTTACCTTTGACGGCCAAGGCCACACCATTAAGAATGCGACCATCAACTATACCGGCACGGGTAATACAGGCCTGTTTGTGGGCGGTAACCAAGGTATTTCCAATCTGGTAGTGGAAAACATCAAGGTGGTTGCTCCCAATGGCACAGAGAATGCCGCCGGCATCGTTTCTTCTGATGCCAATGCGGTAATTACGAATGTGACAGTCCGCAATTCCTCCGTCACCGGCGGTAAGTATACCGGCGCTATTGTGGGCTACAACTACGGCAGCGTCACCGACTGCACCGTGGAAAACTGCACTGTCAGCGGGCGCTATAAAGTCGGTGGTATTGTAGGCTATATCTGCAACAGCAACGACCAGCATACATCCGTTACCGGAAACATCCTCACCGGCGTGACCGTAAAGGGCGAAAACCTGATCAGCGGCAAGGATAATTTCGTTATCGGCAAGATCGTGGGCAACTGGAATGCCACTGTCGGCACTTGCAACGAAAACACTTTCTCCGGCACGATCGATACTACCGAAAATATCGGCGAAGTGGAGAGTCGCTGCAATGTTACGCAGTAAAGAGTAGTCTGCCATTTCCTTTTGACAAGAGGGGAATACAGCGTTTGCGCGCTAAAGAATTCCACCCCAAAAACCCTCCCCATCCGGGGAGGGTTTTTTATGTCCCCATAACTGCTCTTTATGCCCCGATAACGCCCTTTTATGTACCGTTTCTGCACCGGGAAAGGGCAACAAACGGCAACAAACGGCAGCGCCTGCACTTGTTCACAAATAATTCAACTCTCCCCCTATTGACATTCCGACCCGGCGGTGGTACACTGATTTAGCACTCGGGGACAGTGAGTGCTAAACGGAGAAACGACATGGAACTGACAGCCAGAAAAAAGCAAATACTGAAGATCGTGGTGGAGAGCTACATCGACACCGCCGAGCCGCTGGGTTCCAAAGCCATTGCGGAGCGGATGCCGGAAAAGGTCAGCTCTGCCACGGTGCGCAACGAGCTGGCGGAGCTGAGCGATCTGGGGTATCTGGAGCAGCCCCATACCAGTGCCGGACGGATCCCGTCCCCCTTGGGCTACCGGCTGTACGTCAACGAGCTGATGGAGCGCAAGCCCCTCTCCGAAGAAGAGGCGGAGCGCATCAACGACACCCTGCGGCAGGAGCTGAAGGGTACCGATCAGGTGATCGCCAAGACGGGGCAGATGGTCTCCTCCTTCGTGGAGTATCCCACCTATGCCGTGGCGGATCATGTGACCGAGGCCACCGTGCGGCGCTTCGAGCTGATCGCCGTGGATGAGACCTCCGTTATCGCGGTGGTGATGCTGTCGGACAGCCGGGTGAAAAGCCGTCTGACGCGGCTGACCCTGCCGCTGACGGCGGAGATGCTCCCCCAGATCAGCCACCTGCTGAACACCCATTTTACCGGCATCGCCTCCGGCGAGATGAACGCCCATTTGATGAACCTGTCGGATCAGGTCAGCGGAGAGTGGTTCTTACTGCTGAATCAGGTGGTGGAGTACGCCGGCGAGCTGCTGAAGGAGACGCAGGAGCATCAGGTGTTCACCAACGGCGCCAGCCAGCTGCTGAAATTCCCCGAGTTCCGGGACATCGATAAGGCCCACGACCTGATGCACTTTATGGTGGACAGCAAGGAGCAGCTGCCGGTGCCTGCCGATGGCAGTGCCATGCAGATCCTCATCGGGCCGGAAAATGTCAACGACGCCCTGAAGGAGAGCAGCGTGGTGGTGGCCAGCTACGACATCGGCGACGGCATGCGGGGCCTTGTGGGCGTGGTAGGCCCCACCCGTATGGATTACGCCGCCGTGGCCGCCCGCCTCAGCTACTTTGCCGAGAGCCTGACCCGTATGTTCGGAAAGCACCAACTTCCCCCAAAGGAGAATGATACGCCATGAGCGATAAGAAGAAAAAAGAAAATCCCGCGCAGGAGCCGGAAAAGGAAGCCACGGCGCCTGTGACGGAGGAAACAGAAACCACGGAGCCCCCCGCCGAGGAGACCGCTCCCGAGACCTTCACCGTTACGAAAGAGCAGATGGAGAAGATGGAGGGGCTTGCCAAGCTGGTGACGGAGGTCAACGACAAGTACCTGCGTCTGGCAGCGGAGTACGACAACTACCGCAAGCGCACCGCCAAGGAGAAGGAGAGCCTCTATGGCGACGCCAAGGCGGATACCATCAAGCCGCTGCTGGCGGTCTACGACAATCTGGAGCGGGGCATTGCCCAGTATGACGAGGCGGACGTCCACCGTCAGGGACTGGAGCTGATCCTGCGGCAGTTTGCCGAAGTGCTGACCAAGCTGGGCGTCACGGAGATCGAGGCGCTGCACCAGCCCTTTGATCCGGAGAAGCACAACGCCGTCATGCATATCGAGGACGAGGCCGCCGGAGAGAACACGGTGGTGGAGGTCTTTCAGAAGGGCTTCATGCTGGGCGACAAGGTGCTGCGCTTCGCCATGGTGAAGGTAGCCAATTGAAAGGAGCGCCTTTTATGAACGGAAAAAAGCTGTACCGCAGCACGGAAAACAAGATGCTGGCAGGCGTCTGCTCCGGCATTGCGGACTATTTCAATATCGACCCCACGCTGGTGCGTCTGGGCTGGGTGCTGTTCAGCCTGCTGGGCGGCAGCGGACTGCTGGCCTATATCATCGCCGCCATCATCATCCCGGAGCGTCCCTGCTGATTTGAATTTGCAAAGAATAAATTGATATAAAAGTATTTCAGGAGGCAATCATTATGTCTAAAGTTATCGGTATCGACCTTGGTACAACCAATTCCTGCGTGGCCGTCATGGAAGGCGGCGAGGCTGTGGTCATTCCCAACGCGGAAGGCAACCGCACCACCCCGTCCGTGGTGGCATTCAGCAAGACCGGCGAGCGTATGGTAGGTCAGGTTGCAAAGCGCCAGGCTATCACCAACCCCGACCGCACCATCTCCTCCATCAAGCGTGAGATGGGCACCGACCACCGCGTGAACATCGACGATAAGAGCTATACGCCGCAGGAGATCAGCGCTATGATCCTGCAGAAGCTGAAGG
>CAKTKM010000090.1 GCA_934569425.1 uncultured Oscillospiraceae bacterium | reverse complement strand
CAGGTAGGCTCCACCGCAGCGTCGGTCACTTCCGTATGTCCCTTCGCCGGAATCACCGTCTGCGCCTCAAGCACCGCATTGCACACCGAGCAGTGCTTCCCTGCGGTCTTACCCTTCTCCGTGCAGGTCGCTTCCACCGCTGCGTCAACTACTTCCGTGTGTCCCTTCGCGGGAATGTCCTTCTGCGCCTCAAGCACCGCGCTGCACACCGAGCAGTGCTTCCCTGCGGTCTTGCCCTTCTCTGTGCAGGTCGCTTCCACCGCAGCGTCGGTCACTTCCGTGTGTCCCTTGGCAGGAACCACCTTCTGCTCCACAAGCACCGCGCTGCACACAGAGCAGTGCTTACCCGCGGTCTTGCCCGGCTCCGTGCAGGTAGGCTCCACCGCTGCGTCAGTCACTTCCGTGTGTCCCTTCGCGGCAATGTCCACCTTTGTGGTATAGTCGCAGCGGCTGCAAGTCTCATAAGCCTCCCAGCCCGCCTCGGTGCAGGTCGCTACCTTAGCGGTGTGCTGGATAAGATCATGCCCCAGCGCCTCAGTGGCTCTGGTCTCCTTTCCGGCACAGCTGCTGCGCTGGCAGGTACGCATCTCCTCGCCCTTTTCCGTGCAGCTGGCGGCCTTGCTTACCGTCCAAGCGCCCCAGTCATGCCCCAGCGCATTCACCGATTTCTTCTCTATTTCGTTGCACACCGTACAGGTGTGTTTATTCTGGCCATTCGCCGTGCATGTCGGCTTCTTGACCACCTTCCAATCGCCCCAGATGTGGCTGCATATTGCTGTAACAGTAACACTATATTGGATGTCAACCACATTGTAGTTCTGCGTATCATCCGGAACAAACCTGACCTTGTGATATGACTTGCCGCGATTTGTCAGCTTGGTCTCCCCGTTCACCCACTCAAAGTGACCAGGTACGACTGCACTGGAGTCACCGCCAACATCGTAATAAATACTGGTCCTCATATCGCCGCCGGTAAGGGTGCTTGCCTTCAGGTACGGATCCTTGGCGATGTCAATATTTGTAGCGTCCGGGTTACCGTTCCACCTTGGCGTAGCTTTCTCCACCGTCACCTTGGCCACATTGGATTTTACTCTGGCACTCAGGCCGTTATCCGTGCGCGTGGTGATGGCGACTGCGTAATAGTAATGTACCCCGGCGGTGGGCAGTACGACGGATCCCCGGGGCTTTCCGTTTTTGTCCGTGAGCAGCTTCCCGTTGTTTCCGTCTTTGTCGCACTCGTACCATTCTTGGGAGTTTGTGTGTCCCGGCTGACCATCAATTCTCAGCCCAAGAGCAGTGTATTCGCCATAGGTGAGCGTAGCTTCCTCTTTACAATGGACATATGAGGCCGGTATAGCAGGCGTCAGGTGCCAACGGGCATAGAGGGTATCACCCACCGAAGTCGTCACCGTTGAACTGGACGTTATCTTTGTTCCGCCGGTCTTTGCCGTGTACCAGCCGTCAAAGGTATAGCCCGTGCGGGTAGGCGTGGGCAGGTTGCCGTAGGTGCTGCCCACGGTCACGGTTTGGCTTGTCGGGCTGACCGTGCCGCCGTTGGGGTTGAAGTTTACCGTATAGGAGACCTTCGGCGTGATCGTGAGGTTCGCAGTTCCCTGATTCTTGTATGTGCTGCCGTATCCACAGGCTACCCAAAACCCAAAATAGCGGGTAATGCTCTTCGTCGCGTTCGTGTTATTTACAAAGTCGTCGCTGAACTCCCTGACGCCTGCATTATAGGTTTGCTCTGCTTTTATCTTGTTGCCCCCTGATGGATAAATAATGCAATACCGCTCTTTCGTAACTTCCTGCCCGTTGACAAGGGTTCTGGGCAGTGCATTACCATCAGCATCAAATCTGCCTTGCATGCAGAACTCGACCGCAACACCGCTTGCAGCGGCACTATTTTCGCCCAGATAGACAAACTGATAACGATATTTCGCCGTGGCTTTTTGGTTTGCCCGCTTAAAGGTTCCATTAAGATCAGTGCTAAATACCACCGAATATGTCGTCTTCGCCGGGACTTTGATCGTGACGGGTATCTCCTTATAGCACAGCTTGAAGTTTTTATTGTAGTCGGTACTCAGCGAAACCGTAATCCCACCGTCCGTGTTCAACGTGGCAGATGCACTGCCCTCAGTTTTTTTGAGGGTTTTGGTGCCATACGTCAAGCTGGTAAGGTCTTCGCCACTTTGTGCATATTGGTAGGTCGTCCCGCTGGTGGAAAAAGTTATCGGCAGACTCGCCGCTGCTTCCGCCTGCACCCACACCGCGCCCAGCACCGTAAGCAGGCACAGCGCCAGACACACCATTCTCTTTCTCCATGTCATGATCCGCACACCCTTTCCAAATCGTATCTCCCTTCGGGTAAGACCCGAAGGAGCCGCCGCGTATACGCGGCCTCTTATTTGCCCACGCCGCCCTTGACAGCGGCGCAGTTTTCCTTATAATGGTAGTATACCCCGTTCATCCATGAACGAAGCAAGAGGTTTGGAGCGAAAAAACATGGAAAATCAAAAGAAATCTCTGTTTCAGATCACCGAGGCCGCCCGCGCCTGCGGCCTCTCCCGCAGCACGCTGATGCGCATGGAGGAAAAAGGGCTGCTGACCCCCGCCTACATCGCGCCCGACAGCGGGCGGCGCTATTATGACAATTTCAACGTGGCGCGTATTTTGCAGATCGAGAAGTTCAAATCCATGGGACTCAGCAACGAGGAGATCACCGCCTACTTTGCCCACGGCGGCGACGCCTCGCAGCTTCTGGCCGCTCTGGAGTCCCGCCTGCGGGAGCTGGAGCGCAGCGTGAAGGAGATGCGGCTCCTCGCCGCCGGAACCGCCGACATTTCCGTGCAGGAGATCATCCTGCCCGCCGTCACCTGCTGCATGGAGCGCTGTGAAGGCCACACCATCGCGGAGAAGTACGCCGCCATGTTTGACTTTTATGGCCGCTGCATCCGCCGGGGCTGCGTCCTGTCCGACGAACCCATCTTCACCATGCTGGAGCGCACGGACTTTCTGGAGGGGCGCATCGACAACAAGCCCTATCCCTACTTTGTCTGCGTCCCGGTGCGGCCGGAGACCGCGCCGCCCGACGCGGTGCTACTGCCGGAATGCCGCGCCCTGTCGGTGCTGTACTACGGCGACTACGACAACGTGGAAGCCTGCTGGCTGACTATGGGGCAGGAGCTGAAGGCGCGGGGACTGACGCCCGCCGGATCCCCCCGGGTGCTGGGCATCGTCGCCCCCTACACCGGCCGGGAGATCGAAACGCGCCGCTATTGTTCCCATCTCGTCCTGCCCATCGCCGATCCCGACCCGCAGCCAACCACCCCCTAACGCCGCTTCACCGGAACAAAAACTTGACAGATACGCAGGAGGATATTATGGAAACAACCGAATGGAAGGAATTGCGAACCGCCCTGTGGGGCTTTCATAAGCAGGATGTCTGCGCGTACATCACCGCCCTCAGCGAGAAGCTGAACGCCCAGCTGGAGGAGGAACGGGAAAAGCGCCGCCAGCTGGAGGAGACCGGCCTTGCGGAGCAGGAGACCCGTTTTGCCGCCCGGCAGGAGGCGCTGCAGGAGGAATTGTCCCGCCTGCGGGAGGAGCTGGACGCCCTGCGCGGCAGCGCCGCGGAGCAGGACGCCGCCCTCGCCCGTCTGACGGAGGAGGCCGCCGCCCTGCGGCGGGAGAATCAGGCGCTGCGGGCGGACAAGGTGCGCATTGCCGATGTTCTGCTGGAGGCCAACAGCTTTGCTAAGGAACTGCGGGAGAAGGCCGTCACCGAGGACGAGGACTTCCGCCGCCGGAACCGCCAGACCAATGAGGAGGTGCAGGAGCGTCTCTCCTTCTGCCAGACCCGTGTGGATCAGGCGCGCCGCCATATTGCCGACCTGCTGCGCGGCATGGAGGGCGAGCTTTCCGCCTCCTCCGCCCAGCTGGACGCCCTGCGTCAGGCGGCCAACACCGCCGCGGCAGACGCAGCTCCCCGCGACTGAAAAAACGCATACAGTCAAACAGTGCGCCGGCTTCGCCGGCGCACTGTTTCGTTTTTCAATCGTCCCATCCACTGAACTTTCCGGTGTTCCCAAAGGTGATGGCGCCCTTTCCGTACTTGCCGCGGATGGCGTCCATAGCCTGCTCCAGCCGCTCCTGCTTCTCGCTGCGTCCGGCGGCGTCCCCCGCCAGCAGATCCAGCTGCTGATAGCTGTCCCGCTCCTCCGTCAGGTACAGCGCCGTCACCGTCAGCGCGCGGATGGGCTCCGGCGCCCGCCACGCCTGCCGCGCCAGCGCCAGCGCCGCCTGATAGACGTCCTTCTGCAAGTGTGTCGGGGCTTCCAGCCGCGTCTGGCGGCTGACCTGCTTAAAATCCGCGTAGCGGATGGTCAGTGCCACACCGCCGCAGTACATGCCGTACCGCCGCAGCCGTCCCGCCACGCTGTCCGCCAGCGCCGACAGCCCGCCGCGCACCTGCTCCCACCGGGTCAGATCCTCCGGATAGGTTGTCCCGTTGCCCACGGACTTCACCGGCTCCGCCTGATGCAGCGGCCGGACGGGCTCGTGCTCCAGACCGTTGGCGTAATCGTGCAGCTGTGCGCCGTGCTTGCCCATCAGGGTTTCCAGCGTCTCCCGCGGAAAGGCCGCCAGCTGCCCGATGGTCTCCACCCCGTACTGCTTCAGCAGCTTCCGGGACGCCTGCCCCACCCCCAGCAGATCTCCCACCGGCAGCGGCCACACCATGCTCTGCCAGTTTTCGCGGCTGATGACCGTTGTGGCATCCGGCTTTTTATAGTCGCTGCCCAGCTTGGCAAACACCTTGTTGAAGCTGACCCCCACCGAGATGGTCAGTCCCAGCTCCTCCCGCAGCCGCTGCCGGAGCCGGTCGGCAATGTCCCTGCCGTCTCCGCCGAACAGATGCATGCTGCCGGTGATGTCCAACCAGCTCTCGTCAATGCCGAAGGGCTCCACCAGATCGGTATACTGCTCATAAATGGCGTTGACCCTGCGGCTGTAGTCCTGATACAGGGCGTGATGGGGCGGCAGCGTGATCAGGTTCGGTGCCTTTTTTCTGGCCTGCCAGATGGTCTCCGCCGTCTTCACGCCCAGACGTTTGGCCGCTTCGTTCTTGGCCAGCACGATGCCGTGCCGGGACTGGGGATCACCGCACACCGCCACGGGGACATCCCGCAGCGCCGGATAGCTCAGCAGCTCCACCGACGCGAAAAAACAGTTCAGATCGCAATGCAGGATCACACGGTCTCCCATGGTGCGCCCCCTCCTCTCGATAGTTTGTTCGAGGATAGTATACCACATTTTCCGCCCGCTGCAAACCCCAAACGGCACGTTTTTCGCCCCCTGCGGCATACTGAAACGGAAAGCGGCGGTTCCATACCGCCGCAGCCGCGCAAATTGTCCCACATCGCGGCACGCGCCGTGCTACAATGGAGATGACTTTCCACTGTCCGCCATGGCGGCGTTTTCCATGACCGAAAGGAGCGTTCTATGATCCATTTGCAACACCGGGATTTTCTCAAGCTGCTGGACTTTACACCGGAGGAGATCCGTGATCTTCTGGCACTTTCCGCCGACCTGAAGGCCAAAAAGAAGGCCGGCATCCCCCACCCCCTCTGTCAGGGCAAGAATATCGTGCTGCTGTTTGAAAAGGACAGTACCCGCACCCGCTGCGCCTTTGAGGTAGCCGGTCATGATCTGGGCATGGGCGTCACCTATCTGGGACCCTCCGGCTCCCAGATGGGCAAAAAAGAGAGCATTGCCGATACTGCCCGGGTCCTCAGCCGCATGTTTGACGGCATCGAATACCGGGGCTTCGGTCAATCCATTGTGGAGGAACTGGCGCGGTATGCCGATGTACCGGTCTGGAACGGCCTCACCAACGAGTTCCATCCCACGCAGATCCTGGCGGACTTTCTCACCATTCAGGAGCATTGCGGCGGTCTGACAGGCAAAAAACTGGTCTATATGGGGGATGCCCGCTACAACATGGGCAATTCCCT
>CAKTKM010000089.1 GCA_934569425.1 uncultured Oscillospiraceae bacterium | reverse complement strand
GACAGATCCATGACCTCCTGCACGTTGCCCTCGCACAGCATGGCAAAGCCGGTCTGGCGGCAGGCCATCACGTCGGAATGGTCGCCGAAAATGTTCAGTGCGTGGGTGGACACCGTGCGGGCGGAAACATGGAACACGCAGGGCAGCTGCTCCGCTGCGATCTTATACATATTGGGGATCATCAGCAGCAGACCCTGAGAAGCGGTGTAGGTGGTGGTCAGGGCGCCTGCGCCCAGAGAGCCGTGTACCGCGCCGGCGGCGCCGGCCTCAGACTGCATCTCCACGACCTTTACCTGTGTGCCGAAAATATTTTTCAGGCCATTGGCGCTCCACTGGTCAACAAAGTCAGCCATGGGAGAGGACGGGGTGATGGGGTAGATGGCGGCTACCTCGGAAAACGCATAGCTTACATGCGCGGCAGCGTTGTTGCCATCCATGGACTTCATTTTTCTTACCATTTATGAACCTCCTTCATACTCTCCGCCTTTTGCGAGGCGAAAAACTCAGCGTATCTGGATAATATCACAAAAAAAGTGCAGTGTAAACGGCATTTTTATGAAATTTTCTCGAAAGGAAACTAAAAATCAATTTTTGCTGTAAAGAATTTTGATACCGCTTAACAGCGGAACTTATTTCGACAAAGGTATTGTCCTTTTCGGCAAATGTGTGATAAAATAATTTGAATAGAAAGAAAAGGAGCGAGGGAACATGGTCACAACGGTGCGGTCACTGGGCTTGCGCGGCGTCAGCGGATACGAGGTGACGGTGGAGTGCATGCTCTCCGGCGGACTGCCGGCCTTCGATGTGGTCGGCCTGCCGGACGCGGCGGTAAAGGAGGCCCGGGAGCGGGTCCGCGCCGCGGTGAAAAACTGCGGTGCGCAGTTCCCAGTCAGCCGGATCACCGTAAACCTTGCCCCTGCCCGTGTGCGGAAGGAAGGCACGGTGTACGACCTGCCGATCCTGCTGGGGATCATGGCCGCCGGCGGTGAGATCCGCCCTCTGCCGGAGGATGCCGCGTTTTTGGGCGAGCTGAGCCTGACCGGCGATGTGCGTCCTGTTACCGGCGTGCTTCCCATGGCTATGTTCGCCGCCCGGCAGGGCATCCGGCAGCTGTATGTTCCCGCCGCCAACGCCGCCGAGGCCACGCTGGCCGACGGCGTTGCCGTTTACGGTGTGTCCGACGTCCGGCAGCTGGTGTCTCACCTGAAGGGGCAGGAAGTCATTGTTCCCGCGCCCCGCTGGGAGCCGTCCGGCGCTGTCCGTTCCCTTCCGGATTTTTCCGAGGTGATGGGGCAGGAGAATGTGAAGCGGGCGCTGGAGATCGCCGCCGCCGGCGGTCACAATGTGCTGCTGATCGGTTCTCCCGGCTCCGGAAAATCCATGCTGGCACGGCGGCTTCCTTCCATCCTGCCGGACATGACACGGCCGGAGGCGCTGCAGACCACGGAGATCTATTCCGTGGCCGGTATGACCGATCCAGCCCACCCGCTTGTGGACAGTCGACCCTTCCGCAGTCCCCATCACACCGCCTCTCCGGTATCGTTGTCCGGCGGCGGCAGTATTCCCCGTCCCGGTGAGATCTCCCTTGCCCATAACGGCATTTTGTTCCTGGATGAGCTGCCGGAGTTCGATAAATCCGCGCTGGAGACCCTGCGTCAGCCCTTGGAGGATGGACAGGTCACCATCACCCGCGCCACCGGTTCTTTGACGCTGCCCAGCCGCTTTATGCTGGTGTGCGCCATGAATCCCTGCCGCTGCGGCTGGTACGGCCATCCCTCCGGCCGGTGCCGGTGCTCCGCGCAGCAGGTGGAGCAATACATGCGCCGGGTATCCGGTCCGCTGCTGGATCGCATCGACATGCATGTGGAGGTACCCTCTGTGGAGTACGAGGCCATGCGCCGCAAGGAGCAGCCGGAGTCCTCCGCCGCGGTGCGCGGGCGGGTCAATGCCGCCCGGGAGGTGCAGAAGTGCCGCTTCGCAGGTACCGCAGTTACCTGCAATGCCTATATGACCCCCGCCATGATCGGCCAATACTGCCAGTTGGACGCGGCGGGGGAAAAGGTCATGCAGGGCGCCTTTGACCGGCTGGGGCTTACCGGCCGCAGCCATGACCGTATCCTGCGGATGGCGCGTACCATCGCGGATCTGGATGGCGCGGAGCATATTCAGGTGCAGCATCTGGCGGAGGCAATACAGTACAGAAGCAGCAATCTGCTGAAATGAGCACGCGAAGTCCCTTTTACACAAAGGAGCCTTTGATACTGACATATTTATAATAAGGAGACATCCATGCACGAGATCATTCTATGCAAGCTGGGCGAGATCGTCCTGAAGGGACTGAACCGCCACAGCTTTGAGATGAAGCTGATGAGCAACATCCGCCGCCGCACCCAGCGCTGCGGCAAGTTCAAGATATATTCCCGCCAGTCCACCATCTATGTGGAACCCATGGAGGAGAGCTGCGATCTGGATGCGGCCTACGCAGCCTGCAAAAAGGTGTTCGGCATCATCGCCATTGCCCGCGCCGTTCCCTGCGCCAAGGAGAAGGAGGCGATCTTCGCCACAGCCCGGGAGTATCTGGCGCCCGCCCTGCTGGCGGTAAAGTCCTTCAAGGTGGAGAGCAAGCGCTCCGATAAATCCTTCCCCATGGGCAGCATCCAGTTGAGTCAGTGGGTGGGCGGCGCCCTGCATGACGCATTCCCCCACCTGACCGTGGATGTCCACAACCCCGAACTGACGGTGCATCTGGAGGTTCGGGAGGATGCGGCCTATGTCCACGGCCCGGCGGAGTCCGCCGCCGGCGGCCTGCCCATCGGTATGGGCGGCCACGCCGTCAGCCTGCTGTCCGGCGGCATCGACAGTCCCGTATCCAGCTATATGATCGCCAAGCGCGGCGTCCAGCTGGAGCTGCTGCATTTCGCGTCCCCACCCTATACCAGCCAGCAGGCGCGGGAGAAGGTGCTGCAGCTGGCGCAGGAGCTGACCGACTGGTGCGGGCGGCTTACCGTCCATGTAGTCCCCTTTACCGAAATTCAGGAGGAGATCCGCCGCAAGTGTCCCGAGGATCATTTTACTCTGATCATGCGCCGTTTCATGATGCGGCTGGGCGACCGGCTGGCACACGAGCTGGCCTGCAAGGCCATCGTCACCGGCGAGAGCCTTGGGCAGGTGGCCAGCCAGACCATTCAGGCACTGGTGGTCAGCGACGATGTGGCCACGCTGCCGGTGCTGCGTCCCCTGATCGGCATGGACAAGGAGGAGATCGTCCGTATTGCCCGCCATGTGGGAACCTTTGAAACCTCCATCCTGCCCTATGAGGACTGCTGCACTGTGTTTACCCCCCGCCACCCCAAGACAAAGCCGGATCTGAACGAGGTGCAGGAGTATGAGGCGGCGCTGGATGTAGATGCCCTGTGTGACAAGGCGCTGGCAGGCCGTGAGATGATCCGGCTGTACCCCAAACTGTAAGATGAGCGGGACATGGGAACAGCAGGCCATCGCCGCGCTGAAAGCGCGCGGCCTGACCCTCTCCACCGCAGAGAGCTGTACCGGCGGTCTGGCCGCCAAACGCCTGACGGACGTAGCTGGTGCGTCGGCCGTGTTTCTTGGGGGTGTGGTGAGCTATACCAACGGCGTCAAGGAACGGGTGCTGGGCGTGCCTCACGACACGCTGGAAACTTACAGCGCCGTCTCCGAGTCGACGGCACGAGCCATGGCGGAGGGTGTCCGCACCCTGACGGGGGCGGACATCGGCCTTTCTGTCACCGGCGTGGCCGGCCCCGATAAGGATGACGCGGGACATGCGGTGGGTACCGTTTATATCGCCCTGTCCGCGAAGGGTGGAACCATTGCGCGGCTGCTGCACCTCTCCGGCGACCGGACAGCCATCCGTACCGCTGCCGCCGATGCGCTGCTGAAGCTGCTGCTGACCTATATTGAAAAGTAAGGAGACAACGCACCATGGCAAAGAACAAGGTCTATTCTCAGATCAACCAGTATGCCAACCGCGAGGAGGAGATCCGCAAGGCGAAGGGCAATCCCAACAAGAACAACCATTCCAAAAAGAAGAACAGCAACTACGGCGGCTATACCGCCGGCAGCTACATGGCCGGCAAGCTGGCGGAAAAGGTCAACAAGCAGGAGCGGGTCAAGCTGCCGCTGTGGCTGAATATCGTGCTGATCGCCCTGTTTGCGGCGGTGGGCGTTACGCTGGTGCTGCGCTTTACCGTCTATAAGGACAGTCTGGTGATGAACTATATTTCCTCGCTGCTGCTGGGCATCACCTGCCTTGTGTTGTTCTACACCCGCCGCTTCAAGCATACCCAGAAGAAGAGCGGCCTCTACGCCGTCGTCACCATTCTGCTGACCGTTATGGGCGTGGTCTATACCGGCATGGGCGTACTGGGTCTGCTGACCTATTGGAAGATCATTTGAAAAACCATCCTCTTTTGGTGAAAATGCCATTGACAAACGGGGGAAAAGTGGTTATATTAACAAATAACATCGCACAAACGCAATGATGGGGACACGCAGCGCCACAGTCTGACGCAAAGAGAGCCGCCGTTTCGGTGTAAGGCGGACGCAGGTCTGGCGCGGACATCACCCCGGAGCATCCGGCTGAAGGCAGAGAAGCAGTAGGCACGGACGGCGGCGGGCCGTTATCTTCCCGCGCCCACGGCTGGTGGGGCTGAGCGGTCACATTTTGTGACAACGAGAGTGGTACCGCAGAGACGTTTTTTCAAGCGCCTTTGTCTCTTGACGAGACAAGGGCGCTTTTTATGTTGCCATTCAATATTTTCACATAAAAAGGAGACAAGACATGGAATACAAAAAGACGCTGAACATGCCCAAGAGCGGCTTTCCCATGCGCGCCGGCCTGCCCAAGCGCGAGCCGGATATGCTCAAGCACTGGGAGGAGATCGACCTTTACAACGAGCTGCTGAAGAAGAACGAGGGCAAGCCGCTGTTCTCGCTCCACGACGGCCCTCCCTTCTCCAACGGTTCGCTGCACATGGGTCATGCCCTGAACAAGTCCCTGAAGGACTTCATCACCCGTATGTACGCCATGCGGGGCTATTACACCCCCTATATCCCCGGCTGGGACAACCATGGTATGCCTATCGAGTCTGCCATCATCAAGCAGAATAAGCTGAATCACAAGGCCATGAGCGTTGCGGATTTCCGCACCGCCTGCCATGAGTTTGCCGACCACTATATCGACGTCCAGCGTGAGGGCTTCAAGCGAATGGGCGTGGTGGGCGACTGGGAGCATCCCTACAAGACCATGGATCCCGGCTTCGAGGCACAGGAGGTTCGCGTGTTCGGCAAGATGTACCAGAACGGCCACATCTATAAGGGGCTCAAGCCCGTGTACTGGTGTCCCAATGACGAGACCGCGCTGGCCGAGGCCGAGATCGAGTACAAGGACGATCCCTGCACCACCGTGTATGTGAAGTTCCCCATGCACGATGATCTGGGCAAGATGGGCAATCTGGATCACAGCAAGCTGTACTTCGTCATCTGGACGACGACGGTCTGGACGCTGCCCGGCAACCTTGCCATTGCCCTGCATCCCGACGAGAGCTACGCCGTCGTCCGCAACAGCGATAACGGCGAAATGTATATCGTGGCCGAGGCGCTGATCGAAAAGGTCATGAAGATCGGCGGCGTGGAGCATTACGAGACCGTGGAGACCCATCCCGGCTCCTTCTTTGAGAACATGCTGGCCGACCATCCCTTCTTGCCCAAGACCTCCCGCCTGGTGCTGGCGGATTACGTCACCATGGACTCCGGTACCGGCTGCGTCCACACCGCCCCCGGCTTCGGCGCCGACGACTATCAGACCTGCAAGCGCTACGGCATGGACATGGTGGTGCCTGTGGACGACCAGGGCAAGCACACCGCCTATGCCGGTAAATATGAGGGCATGACCACGGACGAGTCCAACCCCGTCATTCTGCAGGATATGAAGGACAACGGCTCCCTGTTCGCCAGCGAGGACATCGTCCACAGCTACCCCCACTGCTGGCGCT
>CAKTKM010000088.1 GCA_934569425.1 uncultured Oscillospiraceae bacterium | reverse complement strand
TTCCAGCAGGGCGCGGGTCAGATCCTTTACGTTGTGGGCTGCCTTGCGGACGCCGTCGGAGAACAGCCCGTTCAGCAGCGCGTCCCAGTCCCCGCCGAAGCGGTCGGAGCGCAGCACCGCGGTCACTCCGTGCTGTTCGTCAACGTCGCACGTCACCGCCAGCACGCTGACGTCCTCCAGCGCGTACACCGCCACATGGGGCGCGTCCCGCCACAGCGCCAGCAGCCGCGCCGCGTCGCCGTCGGTCCTGGGGGTCTCCACCGTGACCGTGTAGTCCGCGGCGCGGGCGGCCGCGGCGGCCTCCGGCGCACCCTCCTCCGCCTTTGCGGAGGGCGTCAGCCCCAGTTTTTTGATGAGCCGCGTGAATTCCAGCTTCATCAGCAGGTCGTACAGCTCCGGCCGGAAGGGCTGGCGCAGGGCGTCCTCCGGATCGAATTCCAGCGGCGCGTCCGTTACGATGGTGGCCAGCCAATAGCCGCGGCGGGCGGATTCCTCGCCCTCCGCCAGCCGCCGCAGCGCGGCGCCCTTCAGCCCTACGTCCGGCATGGCGGCGTAAATGGCGTCGATGCTGCCGAACCGCTGTACCAGCGTCATGGCGGTCTTTTCACCGATCCCCGGCACGCCGGAGATGTTGTCGCTGCTGTCGCCCATCAGCGCCTTCAGGTCGATCATGTGGATAGGCTCGAAGCCGTACTGCTGGCGGAAGACCTCCCGGGTCATATTGGTGCTGTAGGACTGCCCCATGCGGGGCAGCACCAGCTTCACGCGGGTGTGCTCCGTGATCAGCTGCAGGCTGTCCCGGTCACCGGTGACCACCACGCACTCCCAGCCCCGCTGCTCGCAGCGGCGGGAGATGGTTCCCAGCAGGTCGTCCGCCTCATAGCCCACCAGCTCGTAGCAGGGGATCGCCATGGCCGACAGCACCTGCTTCAATATGGGCATCTGCTGTGCCAGCTCCTCCGGCATCTTCTTCCGGGTGGCCTTGTAGGCGGCGTCCGCCTCGTGGCGGAAGGTGGGCTCCTTCCGGTCAAAGGCCACGCACAGCGCGTCGGGCTGCTCCTCGTCCGTAAAGCGCCCCAGCATATTCAAAAAGCCCAGCACGCCGTTGGTATACAGCCCCTCCTGGGTGGTCAGGGTCTTCAGACCGTAAAAGGCACGGTTGATGATGCTGTTGCCGTCAAGAACCATCAGTTTCATGGCGTATCTCCTTGCTGATCGGTGATATAGACTTCTATTATAGTCCATTTTCCGGCAAAACACAACCTCCGGACTTGACAGTTTTTGCATTTGTGATAGACTGAAATGACTGCTGATACATATATTCAAAGGGAATCGTCATGGACAAGCTCGCTTGGAAAGTGAATATCCATCACGCGGTGGTGGAGGGCAGCTATTTTGTCGGATTTTCCGCCCTTTGGGGCTTCGGCCCCGTGCTGCTGCTGTATCTGGGACTGAGCAACAGCGTGCTGGGGGTGGTCACGTCCCTGTCGCTGCTGCTGCCGCTGCTGATCCAGCCGCTGCTGGCCGCCGTTTCCGACGCCGACCGCCGCTGGACCAGCCGGCGTATCGCCCTGGCGCTGTCGGTGCTGATGCTGGCCGCCGCCGTGGTCATGACGCTGTGTACCGGTCAGAAGACTGTGCTGCTGGCGGCCTATGCCCTCATCGGCGTGCTGCTGGTGTGCGTGGCGCCCTTCTTCAACAGCATGGTCATGGCCTATCACCTGCGGGGCGTCAATGTGAACTACGGCCTTGGCCGCGGCACCGGCTCCACCACCTACGCCATCGTGGCGCTGGTGCTGGGCTTTGTGGTGGAGCGCCGTGCGCCTACGGTGATCCTGCCGGTGTTTCTGGCGGCGCTGGCGGCACAGATCGTGGCGGTGTATACCTTCCGCTATCCGCTGCCGCCCGCTCCGGAGCTGCCGGAGGGGGAGCGGCCTCCCGTGCTGCGCTTCGGCGCGCTGCTGCGGAAATATCCCGCCTTCGCGGTGCTGCTGCTGGGCTGCGCCCTGCTGCAGGGCAGCCATAACGCCTGCAATACCTACATGATCCACATTGCCGGCAAGGTGGGCGCCGGTGAGCGTCTGATGGGCGTCATTCTGGCGCTGTGCGCCTTCATGGAGCTGCCGGCCATGACGCTGTTTTCCCGCATCCACCGGCGGTTGAGCCTGCGGGCGCTGTTCCGGCTGTGTGCCGCCGCCTTTGTGGCGCGCAACGCGCTGTTCCTGCTGGCATCCTCGCCGGTGCTGCTGTATGTGGCGGCGGTGCTGCAGTGCGCCGAATTCGGGATCTTCCTGCCCGCCACCGTTTACTATGTGGTGGAGCGGCTGGACGCCGCCAATCAGGCCAAGGGGCAGGGGCTGATCCATGTCTTCTCCAACGGTCTCGGCCCCGCGGTGATGACCGCCGTCGGCGGCCGCTTGATCGACAGCGGCGGCATCAACGCCATGCTGGGCTTCACCACCGCCGCTGCGGCACTGGGCTTTGCCGTGGTGCTGGCGGCCACCTCGCGTATTTTGGAAAAAGGAAGGAAGCAGCAATGATCGGATCCTTTTTAACGGTAGGGCAGCAGGTACTGGTGCTGTTTGCTCTGATGGCTGTGGGCTTCGGCCTGGGCAAGGTGAAGCTGATGGGGGACAAGGGCAGCCTTGCCATGACCAATCTGGTGATCTACGCCGTGTCTCCCGCCATGATGGTGGTGGCCTTCCAGCGGGACAAGGTGGCGTCGGATCTCCACAATTTCCTGCTGTGCGTCCTGCTGTCGGTGGTGGTGCATGTGATCAGCATTGTGCTGGCCTGCGTGACCCTGCGGGGCAGGGACAGCGCCTGCGGTGCCATGCGCTTCGGCGCGGTGTTCTCCAACTGCGGCTTTATGGGCTATCCGCTGATGACCGCCATGATCGGCAGTCTCGGCGTATTCTACGGCTCGGCCTATGTGACGGTGTTCACTGTGCTGGCGTGGACGGTGGGCGTGTATATGCTGACCCACGATGCCGGAAAGCTGCGGCTGAAGGCCATTGTGCTGAACCCCGGTGTCATCAGCGTGGCGGTGGCCATGACGCTGTACCTGCTGTCGGTGCGTCTGCCGGAGATCGTCATGACGCCTCTGACCCATCTTGCCAATATGAACACGCCCCTGCCCATCATCGTGGTGGGCTATCAGCTCAGCCATGCCAACTTCCGCACGACCTTTGCCGACCGCCGCTCCTGGACGGTGCTGCTGCTGCGCCTGCTGGTGATCCCGCTGCTGACGGTGGCGCTGTGCTGGGCGCTGCGGGTGGACAGCGCTGTGGCGTTGGTGGCGGTCATTGCCGCCAGTGCGCCTCCCGCCGCGCTGCTGAGTATGTTCGCCCAGAAATTCGACGGCGACACCCGCCTGACCTCCAGCATGGTCTCGGTGTTCACCGCCCTCTCCGTGCTGACCATTCCGCCGGTGGTGGGACTGGCGCAATACCTGATGGGCTGAGACACTTTGTGGGAGAGGGAGAATTTTTCCGTGACGGAGAAAATGCTTCTTCTGAAAATTATGTAAAGTAAATCGGATGGGGATAATAAGAGGAAACCTCGTTTGCGGGTTTTCCAAAAAGAGGGAAAACGACAGAAAACCATTGAAAATACTATGTTTCTACGGCGGTGGAAAAAGCTGTGGAAAATGTGGATAACTCCTTGTAGAAGTTATGTGGCAAAGAATTATGTAAACAAAATGTAAAGGAAAATGCCTGTCGAAAAAGAAAGAAAATGTACGGGAAACAGGGAGAAAAAGGCGGCGCGTGGGTATTTTTGCCGATTATTGATTTTGCCGAATCCTGTCGAGGCGCCTCGAAAAAACCGACCGTTCTGACGGAAAACTTTCCTCTCTGACGAAATGATTACCCTGCGTATTTCCCGCGGGGAAATGGGGAAATGACCGCCGCCTTTCCGGCTCCGCTCAAATAAATGTGGCATTTTTTTCATAGATATGGTATACTGTATACGCTGCATACCATATGCGGGCGGGGTGACCTGCCCCTGATGCCCCATGGCGAAAAAGCTGATAACAAACCGTACTTTTTGCGCCGGATATGACAGACCGTATCCGGCCTTGACATGAGGTGACGCTATGACATACCTATCCTCCTTCCTGCTGGGACTGGTGCAGGGCATCGCGGAGTTTCTGCCCATCTCCAGCTCCGGACATCTCTCCATCGCCCAGAACCTGCTGCATATCGACACGGCTGTTCCGGAGTTTTTTGACGTGCTGCTGCATCTGGGGACGCTGCTGGCGGTGTTCGTGGCCTACTGGCGGGATATATGCGACATGGTGCGGGAGCTGATCCACGGTGTCAGCGATCTTGCCCACGGCACCACCCCCAAGCAGGTGCCGCCTGCCCGGCGGCTGATCCTGCTGATCATCGTGGGAACGCTGCCGCTGTTCGCCGTTCTGCCCATCCATAAGCAGGTGCAGGCGCTGAGTAACAACATGATCTTCATCGGCGCGGCGCTGGTGGTCACGGGCTTTCTGCTGTTTGCCTGCGATCTGGTGCGCAAGGGACATAAGACCGAGCGCAGCGCCACGCTGCTGGATGTGCTGATCGTGGGTGTGGGGCAGGCCATTGCCACCATGCCCGGCATCTCCCGTTCCGGCATGACCATCACCGCCGGCTGCTTCATGGGCTTTGACCGGAAGTTCGCCGTGCGTTTTTCCTTCCTGCTGTCCATCCCCGCCGTGCTGGGCGCCAATATCCTCAGCCTGAAGGACGCTATCGACGCCGGTATCGTCTGGGCGGAGGTACCTGTGTACCTGCTGGGCGTGGTCACCGCCGCCGTGGTGGGTTATGTCTGCATCCGCCTGCTGCGTCTGGTGGCGGAGAAGGGGCGCTTCGGCGCGTTTGCGTATTACTGCTGGGCGGCGGGTCTGCTGACCCTGCTGCTGAATGCCATCAAGTAAGGAGAGCCTATGGCCAATACACCCAAGAAAAAAACCGCCGCCGGCGGAAAGCCCGGCGGCGCAAAGCGCCGCGCCGCCGCGCCGCCGCCCCCGGCTTATGATCCGCAGGCACGGCTCATCGGCGGCGTGGTGTGCCTGCTGCTGGCGCTGTGCGTGCTGGTCACTTATTTCAATGTGGACG
The DNA here is from genome assembly GCA_934569425.1 of uncultured Oscillospiraceae bacterium. GTDB lineage: Bacteria > Bacillota > Clostridia > Oscillospirales > Oscillospiraceae > Vescimonas. The sequence goes on along the minus strand of CAKTKM010000088.1, from coordinate 948 downwards.
CCATTTTTCTGACGTTTCTGGCAAACGTGCTGAAGGGCTGCGTGGGCTACGGCTACTGGCTGGCTGCTCCGGCGCTGCTCTATGCCGGCATCACGCTGGTGAACCATAAGGGACGCCCGGTGAAGCTGCGGGTCACCTGCACGCTGCTGCTGCCGGTGCTGCTGGGCATGGTGCTGCACCTGCTGCTCAGCAGGGGAGCGTATGCCTTCTCGCTGGAGGCCATCAAGCCCATGTGGAAGGACGGACAGTCCCTGCTGTGCGGCGGCGTGGTGTCCGGCGCGCTGGCTGTGGGGGCGGAAGCCCTGCTCAGCCGCGTGGTGTCCCTGATCCTGACGCTGATCCTGACGCTGCTGGCGGTGCTGGGCGCGCTGCACCTGAAGCCCGCCGACGTGGCGGAGGAGCTGAAGCGCCGCGCGGAGGAACGCGCCCGCTGGGCGGAGGAAGAGGACGAAGACTTCGCCGACGGGCCGCCCGTCCGTCCCGCGCCCGCGCAGGCGCCGCCTGTGCGCCGCCGCCGCGCCAGCATCGACATTCCGCTGGACGATGAAGCCGCCCCCGCCAGCCGCGAGGCCGCGGCGCTGAAGCCTACCGGCGCACCGCTGTTCCAGAGCCGCTCCGGCGATGTGAAGACCCCTGCCGAGCTGCTGGATCCCTCGCTGGCCGCCGCCCCCGCGGCGGAGCCTCCGGTACAGCCGGAGACCGCCCCCGCTCACGTCCGGGAGCCTCAGACGGAGAAGCAGCGGAAGGAGGCCGTCCGCGCCGAGGTGGAGAGTGCCACCGCCGAGGTCAGCGAAGCTATCGAAAAGGAACTGGCGGAGGGGGAGGGCGCCTACCGCTATCCGCCCATCACCCTGCTGGACGAGAACACCGACGACAACCACAGCGAGGTGGGCGCGGAGCTGCGGCTCAACTCCCAGCGTCTCGCTTCTGCACTGGCCTCCTTCGGGG
>CAKTKM010000087.1 GCA_934569425.1 uncultured Oscillospiraceae bacterium | reverse complement strand
TCCTTGTGCTGGTGGCTTTTATCGCGTTGGGCATCGTGTTCGATATGATCGGCGTGGCGGTGACGGCGGCGGATCCCAAGCCCTTCCACTCCATGGCGGCTCACAAGGAAAAGGGCGGCCGGGAGGCTATAAAGCTGCTGTCCAACGCCAACAGGGTCAGTTCGGTATGCAACGATGTGGTGGGCGACATCTGCGGTATTGTCAGCGGTTCCACCGCGGCGGTGATCGTCAGCGCCCTGCAGCGGGATTTCAGCACCACCAGCATTATGCTCTCCATCGGTGTAACGGCGCTGATCTCCGGGTTGACCATCGGCGGAAAGGCGCTTTTCAAAAAGGTAGCCATCAACGAATGTACCGCTGTGGTATATCGGGTAGCGCGGATCATGCACGCGCTGCATTTATATCGCTGAAACGAGGGTGCGCGTCTTGATACTGGAAACGATCCACGGTCCTTCCGATGTGAAGGCACTGAACAAGGAAGAGACCCGTCGGCTTTGTGAGGAGCTGCGCACCTTTCTGGTGAACAGCGTGGCAAAGACAGGCGGTCATTTGGCGTCTAATCTGGGCGTGGTGGAACTGACGGTGGCCATCCACCGGGTGTTTGACACGACTCATGACCGGCTGGTGTTCGACGTAGGACACCAGTGCTATGTGCATAAGATCCTGACGGGACGACGCGAGCGGTTTGACACACTGCGGCAGTTGGGCGGGCTTTCCGGCTTTCCGAAGCCCTACGAAAGCGTACATGATGCTTTCATCGCAGGACACGCCTCCAATTCTGTGTCTGTGGCGCTGGGTATGGCCAAGGCACGCACCATGCGGCAGGAGAAGTATGACGTTGTGGCGCTGATCGGAGACGGAGCGCTGGGCGGCGGGTTGAGCTTTGAGGGGCTCAACAACGCAGGCGCCTCCGGTGAACCGCTGATCGTGATCCTCAACGATAACGGAATGTCTATCGCGCCCAACGTAGGAGCGGTCAGCAGACATCTTTCTCGTCTGCGGACAAAGCCGGGGTATTACAGGTTTAAGAAGTGGTATCGTCAGCTTCTGGGAACGGGAGCGATCGGCGGCAGGATCTACCGTGTCAGCCATCATGTGAAAACGGCACTGAAAAAAACGCTGCTGCCGGGCAGCTCCATGTTCGAAAGCATGGGCTTCACCTACATGGGACCGGTGGACGGACACGATGTGGAGGCACTGGAGCGGTCTCTGCAATGGGCGCGGGAACAGGAACGTCCTGTTTTGCTTCATGTGCGAACCGTAAAGGGAAAGGGCTATACACCAGCAGAGAAACGTCCGGCGGAGTATCATGGCGTCGCGCCCTTTGACGCGGCTACGGGTAAGCCGCTGCATACCGGAGGCTTGGATTTCTCCCATGTGTTCGGGCAGGAGCTGACCGCGCTGGCGGAGGAGGATGCACGGATATGTGCCATCACCGCCGCCATGCAGGAGGGAACGGGTCTGACATCCTTTGCGGAAAAGTATCCGGAGCGGTTGTTTGACGTGGGAATTGCCGAGGGTCACGCCGTGTCCATGGCAGGCGGTATGGCCAAGCAGGGGCTTTTGCCTGTGTTTGCGGTGTATGCCAGCTTTTTGCAGCGGGGCTATGACATGCTGATCGAAGATGTGGCACTGGACAGGCTGCATGTTGTGCTGGGTGTGGATCGGGCAGGCCTTGTGGGCGCCGATGGCGAGACCCATCACGGTTGCTTTGACGCGCTGTATCTGGCGCAGGTACCCCACATGACGGTACTGTGTCCCGCCAGCTTTGCTGAGCTGCGTCATATGCTGCGGCGGGCGGTGCTGGAGATCAATGGGCCGGTGGCTGTGCGCTATTCCCGTGGAGGAGAGAGCGCGTACCGTGGCTGCTGCGGCGATGAGATGTTTACGGAGCTGAAGAAAGGCAAGGATTGTACCATCCTCAGTTACGGTATATTGATCAATGAGGCGTTGGCGGCGGCTGAGATACTGCGGAGCGCAGGGATCACGAGCCGCGTAGTGAAGCTGAACGCAATTGCGCCGCTGAAAAGCGAAGAAGTGCTGGCGGCGTTGGGCGATGAAAAATGTCTTCTGGTACTGGAGGACTGCATAGGAAGCGGCTGTGTGGGGCAGCGGCTGACGGCTATTTTGGCGCAGCAGGGACGAATGCCGGAGAAACTCATTTTGAAGAACCTGGGCGACACGATCCCCTGTCATGGCAGCGTACCGCAGCTGTACGCGCAGATGGGGCTGGACGCCGCAAGCATAGCAAAGGCTCTGGAGGAGGCGTGTCATGAGCAATAAGACGAGACTGGATGTTCTGCTGGTGGAGCAGGGCTTGCAGGAGAGCCGCCAGAAGGCACAGGCTACCATTATGGCGGGGATCGTATACGTCAATAATCAAAAGGTGGACAAGCCCGGCACAGCGGTTCCCAATGACGCCCACATCGAGGTACGCGGCAAGACGCTGCGGTATGTGAGCCGGGGCGGCTTAAAGCTGGAAAAGGCCATGCAGGTATGGCCTATCGCGCTGGAGGGCAAGATCTGTGCAGATATTGGTTCCTCCACCGGCGGATTTACCGACTGCATGCTGCAGAACGGTGCCGCTAAGGTCTACGCTGTGGATGTGGGGACCAATCAATTGGCTTGGAAGCTGCGTACCGATCCGAGGGTCGTGTGTCTGGAAAAGACCAATGCCCGCACACTGACGGCAGAACAGGTACCGGATCCTCTGGATTTCGCGTCCATTGACGTGTCCTTTATTTCCCTGAAGTTGATTTTTCCAGCGCTGTACGGGCTTTTGAAGGAGGGCGGAGAGGTTGCCTGCCTGATCAAGCCGCAGTTTGAGGCGGGACGGGAAAAGGTCGGGAAGAAAGGCGTTGTCCGGGACAGCGCGGTTCATTTGGAGGTGCTGGAGCATTTTCTGGAATATGTAAAGGAAAATAACTTTACAATATTAGGCCTAACATACTCTCCCATCCGCGGTCCGGAGGGAAATATTGAATATCTGGGATATATTCGCAAGTCTGAGGAGCCTGACGCTGCCGTTGACCTGCGCGCTGTGGTGGCGGCATCCCACGAGACGTTGAAAGAAGGGGAAGCGCATTGAAAAAGAAAGTGATCCTATGCCCCAATCCCTATCGGGATAGTGAGCTGCAGGTGGCTAAGGATGCCAAGGCCATTCTGGAGGGCATCGGATTTGAAACTGTTGTGTGTCTGCCGTTCCACCGGGACGGCTACGGCGATGAACTGGGCGTACCTGTGCGGCAGCTGCAGCAGGAGATCAGGAGCGCCGATCTGATGATCGCCTTCGGCGGAGATGGTACCATTCTGCACCTGAGCCGCACGGCGGCGCTACACAATGTGCCGGTGCTGGGCATCAATCTGGGGAGCCTCGGCTTTATGTCGGAGCTGGAGGCCAACGAGCTGGAGCGGCTGCGGGATCTGGAAAACTGGAATTTTGTGGTGGAATCCCGTATGATGCTGGACGTGACCATTTTCCGGAACGGAAATGCGGTTTACAGCAATATCGCCCTGAATGATGCCGTGGTGTCAAAAGGTGCCGTGGCGCGGGTCGTAAGGCTTGACATCTTTACAGAAGAAGGACGGCTCACCAAGGTGACAGGCGACGGTGTGGTGATCTCCACGCCCACCGGTTCCACCGGATATTCCATGGCGGCGGGCGGCCCTATCGTGGAGCCGACGGCACGAAATCTGCTGATTACTCCGATCTGTCCGCACTCCACACGGGCAACGTCCTATGTGCTGTCTCCGGAGCATGTGATCACCATTGAGGCGGCGGATGCCAACCGGAAATTCGTGTATCTTTCCGCCGACGGCGGCAAAGCGTTCTCCCTGAAAAACGGCGACCGTGTTCGTGTACGCCAGTCCAAGTTTGCTATGGGACTGGTGCGGCTCAGCAAAAAGAGTTTCTGCGAGATCCTTGATTATAAAATGGGAGGCTGCGAGAAATGAAAAATGTGCGACAGGAGAAACTGCTGCAGATCATCAGCGAGGAGGCCATTGAAACCCAGGAGCAGCTGCTGCAGCGGCTGAATGATCTGGGGATCCGCTCTACACAGGCCACCATTTCCCGGGACATCAAGCAGCTGCACCTTGTAAAGGAGCCGACAGGACAGGGAAAATACCGCTACGCCGTATCCGTGCAGAAGACAAAGCTGAACTTTGCCGATAAGCTGCGCACCATCTTTCGGGAGAGTGTGATCAGTGTGGAGGCGGCACAGAATATTGCGGTCCTGAAAACCATCGAGGGTATGGCACAGGGCGCGGCCTTTGCTCTGGACAACATGGACGATACCGATATTGTGGGGACACTGGCAGGAGATGACACCATTTTTCTGGTGTTCCACGACAATATTCATGCATTGGATTTTTGTGAACAGGTGAAACAGATGCTGCACTGAGAGCAAGGAGGGCTTGCTATGCTGGAACTGCTTCATATTGAGAATATTGCCATCATTCAGGAGGCGGAGATCGCCTTCCAGGCGGGTTTTAACACCCTGACCGGCGAGACCGGCGCGGGAAAATCCATCGTGATCGACGCCATGAGCGCCGTGCTGGGACAGCGTACCTCCCGGGATCTTATCCGCACCGGTGCGGATAAGGCCTTTGTCAGTGCGCTGTTTTCTCATGCGGCACCCGCAGTATGCGAGGAGCTGGGCATTTTACCGGATGAGGATGGCAATTTGATGCTGCAGCGTGAGATCGGCGCGGACGGCAAGAACATCTGCCGGGTAAATGGACGACCGGTCACAGTGTCGCAGCTGCGGATGTTGGGAAGCCGTCTGGTAAATATCCATGGTCAGCATGACGGACAACAGCTGCTGGATGAGGAGCAGCATCTATCATATCTGGATAGCTACGGAAAGGTCAGCAGCCTTTTGAACGTATATCTCGACAAGTATAATCACTTGACAGAAATACGTCGAAAAATGAATGCCCTGCAAATGGACGAGGCGGAAAAGGCGCGGCGGATGGACACGCTGCAATACCAAATCGATGAATTGGAACGCGCTAAGCTGAAGGACGGCGAGGAAGAGGAGCTTCTGAGCCGCCGTAATCTGCTGCGCAACGCAGAAAAATTTATCGCTGCCGTTTCCGGCGCGGATTACTGTTTGAACGGCGGCAGTGACAGCGATGGTGTGTTGAGCCTATTGAGGCGTGCGCAGGAAGCCCTGGGCGGGGTACGCCATCTGGATGATGGCTTTAGTGGGCTGTATGAGCGATTGACGGAAGCCTACAGCGAGGTCTATGATATTGCCGACGCGGTGGCAGAGCAGCGGGAGAGCTTTGATTTCTCGCCCAATGAACTGGATGAGATCGAGGGGCGGCTGGATCGGCTGTACCGCCTGAAAAAGAAGTATGGCGCCACGGTAGAGGATATGCTGGCATATCTGGACAAGTGTAAGACAGAGCTGGACGACATTGCCTATGCCGGTGACGCGCTGGCGCGGCTGGAAAAGGATCATACAAAGGCGGAAAAGGCTGCCCGCAAGGCTGCGGAGGAGTTGTCCGCCGCCCGCAGGGCGGCAGGAGAGGCGCTGTCGCAGGCTATTCTGACGGAGCTGCGGCAGCTGGATATGGGAAAGATCCGCTTTCTGGTAGATTTCACCGAAAAGCCGCTGGACGCCACCGGTATGGATCAGGTGCGGTTTTTGATGTCTGCAAACGTGGGTGAAGAGATGAAGCCCATTCATAAAATTGCCTCAGGCGGTGAGTTGGCGCGCATTATGCTGGCAATGAAGAATGTGCTGAGTGAGCAGGATCAGGTGGCGACTCTTGTGTTTGATGAGGTAGACACCGGCGTCTCCGGACGGGCGGCGCAGAAGGTGGCCGAAAAGATGGCACGGATCAGCCGCCGGAAGCAAGTGCTGTGCGTCACCCATCTGCCGCAGCTGGCGGCTATGGCGGATACCCATTTTTCCGTGGAAAAGGGCGAGTCGGAAGGCCGTACCTTCACGCAGGTGCGGCAGTTAGACCGGGCGCAGCGGCGCATGGAGCTGGCGCGGTTGACCGGCGGCAGCCAAGTGACGGAGACCATGCTGCAAGGTGCGGAGGACTTGCTGGCGCAGGCAGAGCGTTTCAGA
>CAKTKM010000086.1 GCA_934569425.1 uncultured Oscillospiraceae bacterium | reverse complement strand
GCCTTGAGCGGGGATATTTACGGTATCACCATTTCCTTTGATTATTTTACCACCGCCGCGCAGGAGGCGGAGGTGGATCAGGTATCCCGCTATGTGCTTGACTTTTTACAGGTAGAGGGCATGACGGACTATGGCAAGGTGAAGACCATCTATGACTGGCTGTGCAAAAAGGTCAGCTATGATTACGGCAGTGATGGGACGCTGAAGCACTCCGCCTATGCCGCACTGATCAACAAAACCGCCGTGTGTCAGGGCTACGCCACGGCCTTTTACCGTCTGGCGCTGATGGCCGGCGTGAATGCCCGCGTGGTGCGGAATGAGGGAAGCACCACGCTCCATGGCTGGAATCTGGTGCAGGTGGGCGGAAAATGGTACTACGCCGATACCACATGGGACGCGGGACGCACCTCGAAGGTTTATTTCCTGAAGCGCTGTTCCCTCAGCGACCATGTGATGTGTGATGAGGACGTTGCCATGACCGGTTCCTATGCGCTGTCGGAAAGCGATTTCTCCATAGAGTCCGCTGCTGCCCAGCGGGGGAAGCTGAACCGCGGCGGCGGAGCCATCAGCGTGACGGATATGCAGCTGCTGTATACCTATCTGCTCTTGGATACCCTGCCGGAGGGCGCCCGTGAGGATGGACTCTTCCAACTGGCGGCGGATGTCAACGGAGACGACCGCGTGGATGTCTACGACCTGCAAGCGCTCTATGAGATCCTCAGCGGGATTCGAAAATAAAAAAAGAAAGCGAAGCGCCAAAGGCGTTTCGCTTTCTTTTTTATATAAGGGAGAAGACTTACAGTGCCTTGATCCCGCTGATGTCCTCATACAGCCGCTGCAGGTCATACACGTCGATCTCACCGTCCTGATTCACGTCCGCGGCCATCTGCTGCTCCCAGCTTTCCAGCGATCTGCGGTTCATCAGTACCTCATAGAGCGCCTGCATATCGGGTGCGGCAGGTTCCTCGCCGCTGCTGACGATGACGCCCAGCGTGTAGGCAAACTGGATGTTGGCCAAGGGCTCGTTCCCGGCTGCAACCGTAACGAGATTTTTCCAGTTCTGTCGCGCCCCGTCATAATGGATGGAAGCAAAGGTTGTGTTCCGGAAAGCGCTGTCCCCAATGTTCGTCACGCTTTCGGGGATCGTAAAGCTGCCCTTACTGACGCAGTCCGCGAAGGCATAGGCACCAATAGAACGCAGCCCATAGGGCAGCATCGCCCATTCCAGATTTGCGATGCCGGAAAATGCATATTTGCCCACATGAGTAATACCACTGTTGACCACAATGTACTGAATGGCGCTGCGGTCGCGGTTCCAGGGCCGATCCGCTGCGGTGGTATAATCCATCATGGCGCCCTTGCCGCCGATGACCAGTGTACCGTCCGCCATCAAAGACCAGTAAACGCCGTTTCCGCAGGAGCCGCCGCCGGCCGTTCCGGTGCATTGAAGCGTCACGCCCTCCGGTATGCCCGCATTCTCACCGCCGATGGCCTTCCATTGGGCTTCGGAGCCGAAGAAGGAGACCAGCGTCAACGCCTTACACTCGGCAAAAACGTTCTCACCGATAGAGGTCACACTGCTGGCGATGGTCACGTCCTGCAGGCCGGTGTGTACCCATTTTTCACCATCATATCTGCTGCCGAGACAGTAAAAGAACGCCTCGCCGTCAATGCCAATGACGCCCTCCGGTATCGTCACAGCGGACAGCTGCTTATTCCCCGAAAAAGCGCCCCAGCCGATGTAGCGCAGTCCCTCGCCCAACGCCAGATCATTCAGAAAACGATTGCCGGAAACGCCATAGTCATGGACGATCTCCACGTTGTCCGGGATGATCAAACTGGTGATGTTGGTATCTTTAAAGGCGCAGCTTCCGATAGAAGTCACGCCACTGCCGATCTCAATGCTGCGGATCATGGAGCGGACATATCCCCATGGTGCGGTCGATTCACCGTTCTCGTCGAAGTCGTAATTGGCCATTTCCCCTGTGCCGGAAATAGTCAGCTTGCCGCTGTTGTTCAGCGTCCACGTCAGACCTTCGCCGCAGGTGCCTTTAAGATCCAGTATGCCGCCGCCCTGACAGAGGATCTTTGCGGCGGCGGGGAACGTACTCTTTCCGCCGCCGCAGGCCAGCCACTGCGTCATACTGCCGCGGAACTCGATCCAGCTCAACGCCGTACTTTCAACAAAGCAGATGCCGATGGACTCCAGTCCGGCAGGCAGGGAGACGGTTTTCAGATTGTCGCAGCCGTTGAAGGCGAAGTCGCCGATGCTGACCACATTGTCCGGAATGACGAGGGAGCTGACGCCGATAGCACAGAGCGCGTCCTGCCCGATGGTGGTCAGAGTGCTGGGAAGGGATACCTCTGTAGCGTTCTCAAGCCAGTAGAAGGCGTAAGCACCGATAGAGGTAATGCCCTCCGCTACCACAATACGGGAAATTATCTCATAGTAGTACTTCCAGGGAAGCGCCCAGTCCATCCACCAGCTGTCATCTTCACTGGTGGGATAGTCATAGACCGCGCCGGAGCCATAGATGGTCAGCGTTCCGGTCTTGTCCAGCTTCCAGAAGGCGCTATCGCCGCACTTGCCGCTGTCGATGGCGTCGCCGGTGGCGCCGTTGAAGTGGATGGTCACAACCATGGGGGCAGCGTCGCCGCCGCCGGCGTCATACCACTGACTAATGCTGCCGCCGTAGTAGATGTCGGTCAGCTGCGTGTGATAGCTGCCGTCATAGTATTCTCCTGTGTCGAAGGCGTGGTTGCCGAGTTCTGTCGTGCTGGCGGGAACGGTGATGGCTTTCAGAGAGTTGCAGCGCCAGAACGTATTTTCGCCAATAGTCTTTACACCTTCCGGAATCACAATGGACGGCAGAGGTGTCCCCATGAAAGCACGTCTTCCGATGGAGGTCACTGTGCTGGGAATCGTGACCTCCTCCACATTACAGAAGCTGAAAGCAAAGTCACCGATAGAGGTCACACCCTCGTGGATGACAACTTTCCGGATTGACAAGCGCTTGGAATGCCATGGGCGGTTGCTGTTATCGTAATCGTCATAGGTGAAATTGGTCATCGCGCCGGTTCCCGAAATGGTCAGTACCCCGTTGCCAGAAAGCGTATAACTGACGTTTTGACCGCACTTTCCGCTTGCCGCGGCCTCCACCACGATACCGTCGTCGCGTTCTTCGATCGCGGCGTCGCCGCTGCTTTCCGTTGCATCTTCCTCTGCCTCGTCGGCAGCGGTATCCATGCTTCTGGCGATCTCCGCGATCTCCGGAATGGTTTCGGCTGCCGCGTTATCGGCCAAAACAGCCGCTGACGTTGTCTCCATTCCGATCTCCTCCGCCCACACGGCGGTGGGCAGCAGACTGGTCAGCATCAGAAGAGCCATCGACAGGCTTATGATGCGTTTCTTCATGTTCTCTCCTCCTGTCGCAATGTTTTTGTGCATATTACAACAATTACACTATACCACTGTTGAGAAAAGAATACAATATGCCAAGAGCATAGTATGCCAATTTTTCCGCTGCCCGCCGCAAAGCGGTTTTGCCCGTTTACAACCGGCGGAAAACCGTATATAATAGGGAAAAATTCATTTTGACCGAGGGTAATATGGAACGCAAAACTTTGGAAAATAGCAAGGAATCCCGTGACCACGCCGTACTGGTGGGTCTGCGCTCGCCGGTATTGGGCGACGACAGCGCCGACGAGGAGAGCCTGATGGAGCTGTCGGAGCTGGTGGACACGGCGGGCGGCGACACGGCTGGCATCATTCTGCAAAACCGTGAGAAGCCGGATCCCCACAGCTTCATCGGCGAGGGAAAGGTGGAGGAGGTCAAACGCATGGTGGACAACGAACAGGCCACCATGGTGATCTTCGATAACGACCTGTCGCCGTCGCAGATCCGCGTCCTGACCGAGCTGCTGGGCGTGCAGGTCATCGACCGCAGCGGCCTGATCCTGGACATCTTCGCCCAACGCGCCCGCACCAGGGAGGGCTGCCTGCAGGTGGAGCTGGCGCAGTATCAGTACCTGCTGCCCCGGCTGATCGGCATGTGGAGCCATCTGGAGCGGCAGGGCGGCACCGGCGGATCGCCTATCGGAACGAAAGGCCCCGGCGAGACCCAGCTGGAGACTGACCGACGCCATATCCGCCGTAAGATCGACAAGCTGAAGGAGGAGTTGGAGGAGGTGCGCCGCGTCCGCGCCACCCAGCGCCAGCGCCGCAGCAAAAATGAGATCCCCGTGGTGGCCATCGTGGGCTACACCAACGCCGGAAAGTCTACGCTGCTCAATGCCATCACCGGTGCGGACATCCCCGCCAACAACCGCCTGTTTGATACACTGGACACCACCACCCGCCTGCTGACTGTCAGCGACACGCTGGATGTGGTGATCTCCGACACCGTGGGCTTCATCCGTAAGCTGCCCCATCAGCTTGTGGAGGCATTCAAGGCCACGCTGGAGGAATTGGAATATGCGGATCTTCTCCTCCATGTGATCGACTCCTCCAATCTCCAGTGGCGGCAGCAGGCCGAGACAGTGGATCGCCTGATCCGCGAACTGGGCGCCGATACCATCCCCTGCATCCGCGTGTATAACAAGTCCGATCTCAGCTTTCCCGGCGAACGCGCAAAGGAGGCCAACGCTGTGGCCATTTCCGCCAAAACCGGCGAGGGGATCCCGCAGCTGCTGGAGCTGATCGACAAGAAGCTGGACAAGGGGACGAAGCGCGTGACCCTCCACCTGCCCTATGACAAGGCCGGCGCCTTGGATGCCCTGTACCGGGAGGCCAAGGTGGAAAGTGTGGAATATACCGGAACCGTGGATGTGGTGGCTGTCTGCAACCCCCGTCTGCTGGGTCAGCTGAAGGACTATATCGAGGGCTGGCAGCCGCCGAAGGAGGACTGGGAATGAGTACCTTCAAGGTTCCCTTTCAGGCGGCGGACAGTGAATTTGTGGAAAAACGCTCCCGTTTTATCAGCCATATCTGGCCGCTGGAGACTGAGGAGCAGGCGCAGCAGTGCGTCAAGGACATGAAGGCAAAGTATTACGACGCCCGCCATAACTGCTGGTGCTATCGTGTCGGCCCGACCGTTGCCCGTTACAGCGACGACGGCGAACCGCAGGGAACTGCCGGCCAGCCTATGCTGAAGGTGCTGGAAAGGGAAGGAGTCACCAATGTCTGCTGCGTGGTCACCCGTTATTTCGGCGGCATCCTGCTGGGAGCGGGAGGCCTGACCCGCGCCTATTCCAAGGGTGCCAAGGATGCGCTGGTTGCCGCGGGCGTGGCCATCATGGGGGCGTGGGCAAGGGTGGAGATCCCCTGCGCCTATCCGCTTTTTGAGCGGGTGAAGCTGGAGGTCGAAGCGAGTGGGGGCGTGATCGATGATACCCTCTATGGCGCGGACGTGACCCTCTCTGTCTCTCTGCCTGCCGAGAAGACAGCCGCCCTGCGGGAGCGGCTGAGGGAGCTGTCCGCCGGGGTGATCGCGCTCCGCGTGCTCTCTGAGGAATTCCGCCCCGGCCCCAGAGTGGAGGTAAAATAGCTTCGCTGTGCTTGGCGATTTTGGTTTTTCGTTGTGCAGCTTCGCCAAGCAATACCGACAAAGTTTGCTGTATTCCACAAAATGATAATCGAATCGCAAAACAATGCTTGCTTTTTTCTCGCAACGTGGTAAACTGAGCTTGTATACAAAAAAGCCTATAGGCTTTTTTGCGCTTTTCTTTCTGATAAAAGCGCAAAAGGGACTCCTGTTGTGGGCGGCATAACGGCCGTTTTTCGGCCTTTGTGTGTCTGACCTCCCCAAACGGGCAGGCAGGGCAGTCGCTTTCCCTGCCTGCCCCATCAGACAGGCGGTCAGGCTTATACGCGGCGTCTTCGCGGGATACCGGCGCGGAAGCGTTTACACCACCGGTAAATTTTAAAACGGGGAGGACATATACATATGTCAACCAAAAAGGCAACCAAACGCGCATTGTTGACCAGTATTCTGGCCATCTGCCTGTGTCTGGTCATGTTGGTCGGCTCCACCTTCGCGTGGTTTACCGACACCGCCAGCACCGGCGTCAACAAGATCGTCTCCGGTAATCTGAAGGTTGGATTCCAGTATTGGAACGGTGAGAAGTACGTTGATGCGAAAGACGCAAATCTTTTCTCCGAAGAAACCCTCTGGGAACCGGGACACACCGAGGTCGTGTACCTGAAAGTGATCAATCAGGGCAATCTGGCACTGAAGTACCGCCTGAACACCATCAATACCTTTGAATACCAATATGCCAAGAATAGCAG
>CAKTKM010000085.1 GCA_934569425.1 uncultured Oscillospiraceae bacterium | reverse complement strand
ACCAGCTCGTCGTCAAACGCCATGCAGAGATCCCGCAGGCGAATCAACTCTTTGGACATTTATCCTCCCCCGTTCATAGAGAAATTTTCGCCGCTTCTCTCTGTCTCGTTCAGCGTTTCTTACGCGGGCTGTCTGTTTCGTCGAAATTTGGCAAGTACACTATATAAAAAAAGGGGGGACTTGTCAATATAAATCGAAAAAAGTTGAGCAGTCTTTCCGTTGGGAGGAAAACGCGGAGACCGCCGCGCCGCTTCGGGGGCGGACAGAGCCGTCCGCCCCTGCGAAACGGCTGCCGGATCTTCTTGCGCCGGCGTTCAAAGTATGCTATGATACCTCTACACAGGGACAGGCACGGCTTTGGCGGATGAAAGGGCGTCCGCACCGCGTCTGCCGAACACTTCCGATCTTGAAAAGGAGAACGCCATGGACAAGAATGAAAAGACCGTGGAGACCACGGTGTTCGACTATCTGCGCTGGCGGGGCGACCTGACCTTCGCCCAATGCGGCTTCAACGAGGTGGACAACCTTGTGCTGTGTATCCTCGCCTACCTGAACTTCCGCCGCTTTCCGGAGTTGAAGAACCGGGAGCCGGACGGGGCGGTGCTGCTGGGTGACATTGCGGCGCGCATGGCGCCGGAGGATGAGCAGCAGGGGCTGTCGCCCAACGACTATATCCCGCTGATGAAGCTGGCGGCGGGATCCCGCCGCTTCGGCGGCGTGCGTATGCTGGGCTACGAGGCTGTGCGGGACGAGGCGCGGGAGATGCAGCTGGACGCCGTGTCCTTTCTGGTGCCGGACGGCACGCTGTTCTGCGCCTTTATGGGGACCGACCGGTCGCTGGTGGGCTGGAAGGAGAATCTGAATCTCAGCTTCATGGACGCGGTCCCCGCGCAGGTGGGGGCGGTGGAATATGTGGAGGACATGGCGTGGCACTGTCCGGAGCGTCCCCTGCGGATCGGCGGACACTCCAAGGGCGGCAATCTGGCGGCCTACGCCGCCATGCACATCACCCGCCGCCTGCAGGACAGCCGCCTGCTGGATGCCTACAACAACGACGGCCCCGGCTTCCGGAAGGACGTGACCGACACGGAGGAGTACCGCCGCGTGGCCGGCAGGCTCCACACCTATATCCCCGAATCCTCCATCGTGGGGGTGCTGCTGGAGCACACGGAGGATTATACCGTCATCGCCAGCAGCAGCAGCCACGCCATTATGCAGCATGAGCCCCTGACCTGGGGCGTGCTGGGCGGGCAGTTCATCCGGCGGACGGAGCGCTCCGTATGGGGCAAGGCGTCGGACGATGTGCTGCGCCAGTGGATCGCCTCCATGACCCGTCAGGAGCGGGAGCAGTTCTCCGAGGCGCTGTACGACATGCTGACACAGGGGGGCAAGCTGCGCTCACTGGAGGAGGTCAGGCAGAAGGACATCCTGCGCTGTCTGGCGGCGGATGAGAAGAACAAGGGCATCGTTTCGGAGATCATGCGCCGTCTGGTCAGCGATGTGAAGGACGAGATGCTGCGCACCGCCGGCGAGGGACTGAAGGGTACCGCCGAGACGCTGCGGGAGACCGCCGAGAGCCTGAAGGAGTCCGCCAGGGAGAAGGCGGAAACGCTGCAGAAGGCGCTGGAAAAGCGGAAATAGGCTCCGGCAGAAAACGCGCCCCTTGCCGGGGCGCGTTTCTTTGCGGAGCGAGAGACGTTGTCAAGCCGCAGAAATTCCCTCTTGCATTATTCGACAGGCTGTTGTATCATAGTGGTGAACACAACTGGATCAATTGTCTTCGGGGCGGGGTGCGATTCCCCACCGGCGGTATAGTCCGCGAGCGAGCCTGCGGGTGAGCATGAACCGGCGCGATTCCGGTACCGACAGTATAGTCTGGATGAGAGAAGGCGTGTGCGGCATTTTCGTGATGCTCTTTTTTGATGCGTACACCTTGGGAGGCAACCGTTTCCAAGGGTGTATCTCATTGAAAAGGAGCTTTTTTTCATGACCCAACAACAAAAGCAAAAGACCCACCATATCGCCGTGGCCGCCATGCTGACGGCGGTGGCCGCCGTGCTGCAGTTCATCGAGTTCTCCGTGCCGCTGGTGCCGTCCTTCATCAAGCTGGACATCTCCGATCTTCCGGCGCTGCTGGGGACCTTCTCCCTCGGCCCTGTGTACGGCGTGGCCATCCAGCTGATGAAGAACCTGCTGCACCTGCCCTTCGGCACCAGCGCGGGCGTGGGGGAGCTGTCCAACTTCATTCTCGGCGCGGTGTTCGTCTTTGCCGCCGGCATGGTCTATCAGCGCAGCAAGAGCCGCAGAAGCGCGCTGGTGGGTTCCATCATCGGCACGGCGACCATGGCGCTGGTCAGTGTGGCCGCCAACTATTTCATCGTCTATCCCGCCTATGTGGTGTTGTACCGGCTGCCGCTGGAGGCCATCGTGGGCATGTACGAGGCCATTCTGGGCGGCGTGTCCCATATCCCCACCCAGAACGCCCTGCTGAATTGCCTGCTGGTGTTCAATGTTCCCTTCACCTTCTGCAAGGGACTGCTGGACGTGGCGCTGTGCTTTCTGATCTACAAGCCCCTCAGTCCGCTGCTGCACAAGTGAAAAAACGTCCCCGGCTGGTGGCCGGGGACGTTTTTTTATACGAGATACGCCTCGGGGAAGCCCGCGGCGCGTACCTGCCGGAGATACGCCTCGGCATTGCGGCGGACGCGGAAGGCGCCCACCTGCACCCGGTAGAGCCTGCCGTCCTCCGGCTCGCCGGAAGGCTCCGCCGTGTCCGGCTCCGGCGGGAGATAGGCGGCGTTGAAATAGTCGCACACCGCCTGACAGACGCTCTCGGCGATGACCGCCATGTTGTCGATGAGCCACTGTGCTTCCTCCGGGTTGTCGTGGAAGCCGAACTCCGGCAGCACGGCGGGCATGGCGGGCGCCCGCAGCTCATACAGTCCCACGCTCTCCACCAGCTTATCCGACATCCCGGGGGACAGGGGGGCGATGCGGTCCTGAATGAGCCTGCCGATGCGGCGGCTCTCCGGGCTGGGGTAGCAGTGGACCCGCGTGCCGGCCACTTTGCCGTTGAAGCCGTTGGTGTGCAGGGCGATGTGCAGGTGGGACGGCCATGCGTTTGAGTCCCGCACCCGGTCGTACATGCCGCCGTACTGGGCGTTCTTCACCGCGAAGCCGCAGCGCTTCAGCGCCCGCTCCAGATAGTCGGCGCAGCGCCCCATCTGCTCCTTTTCGTTGGTGGGATGCCCCTGCCACAGGGCGGTGGGGGCGTAGGTGTTGCTGGCGCGATCCTCGGGGCTGAGAAAAATATTGGGCATACTCCTTACGCCCCCTCTACTTCCGGCAGGCCGCCCAGCGAGGTCAGCAGGCTCAGAATGCCTGCCAGCACCGCAGAGCTGGCCACCGCCAGCCAGTTCACCTCGCACACCATGGCCGTTGCGCCGATGGTGGCCGCCGCCGTCTGCGCCATGGTTTTCAGGGCGCGGATCCCCGCCGCCCGCAGCCAGCTTTTCCAATTGTCCTTGATCTTCATATCCTGTTCCTCCTTCTCAAACGGTGTCTGCTCTATACTATGATTTTTTCCAGATCCGCGATGCGGTGGTTGGCCACCTTGATGCTCTCGTCCGTCACCGCCATGCGCTTCTCCAGCGCGTAGGTGCGCTCCACCAGGTTGTTGTGCTTGTTGACCTTGCGCTCCAGCTGCTCCAGCCGGTAGGCCACCAGCGCGGCGCTCTTGCGGTTGGCGAGGTACGCACCCACCAGCGTCCCCACAAGGCTGAGCAGCGCCACAATGACCGCTTCCGTCATGTGTTCACCTGTCCTTCCCATCTCACCCATTTATAATGTTGATTATAATAGCCGCGGATGTCTTAGTAAGGTTAATCGTACAAGCAGCATCAACATGAATCTTGCAGCCCTCCAGCAGTCTACTTGGCGGAATTTTTGGGTTGCCGTCAAGCGGCGTTGCGGAATTTGTTTTGGCCTTAAGGTAATAACTTTTACCCCAGATTACAGCCTTGACGTCCTTCCCTGTGCTATTGCTATACGCGACCGGAAGCGCCGCTTCTTCCGCGACATTCACCGTCACCGCAACACTCTGCATTCCGTCATACCCATCGTCCGGCGTGACGTTCGTGGTACCGTTGGACGTGATGGTCACGGCCTTGCTCTCCTGCAAACTTCCGCCGGAGATGGCGGCGATCTTCCCCGGCATCGCCCCAAGGGTCATGGTGCCGCTCTCACCGGTCTTGGCGCGGATGGCATCGGCGATGGCCGTCAGCTTGTCAGTAAGTGCCATTTTCGATCCCTCCCAGCTTCGCGTCGATCAATTGGTTGATGCGGTCGTCCAGCGGGGTCGTTCCGGTGGATTGCGCAATGGACATATAGTCGATGTACCCGTCCCCATCCATCACAAGAATACTGTTCCATTGGGTCGGGTTGGCAGCGTGTACGTCGATCTTGCCGCTCAGGCCGTCCTTCAGCTGCTTTACCGTCGCCGCGTCATTATCGCCGGTGCCGTCGGCAATACCGGTCAGGATCACGTCCTGCTCCGTATGATCGGTGCCGTAGATATTGCTGCCCTGAAATTTCACCGTGTTGGGGGCTGCCGCTCCGGAACGGGTGACGGGTGTCATTTTCAGTTTGCTGCCATCGTTGTCAATGGTCAGCGCACCATTTTCAAAGCCGATGGCCGAGATCAGGTTGGTGCCCACCTTCTGCAATGCGCCGTCCGCCTTGTCCAGAGACGCCTGCACGCCGCTGCTCAAGTCGGTCTTGGGGATGCCGCCCTCCGGCATGGCGTAGTCGGCGCCCTTGTCGCCCTTCTCGCCCTTGTCACCCTTCTCGCCTTTGTCACCTTTTTCCCCCTGCGCTCCGGTGTCGCCCTTTTCTCCTTTGGCGCCGGGGGCGCCCTTCTCACCGGGGTCGCCCTTGTCGCCCTTCAGAGCGGAAAGCTGCTGCGCCGTGAACATATCGTAGGTGAAGGCCGCGCCCTTTGCCCCCGTGTCCCCCTTCTCGCCCTTGGCGCCGGGGTCACCTTTGTCGCCCTTTGCCCCGGGGTCGCCCTTGGCGCCGGGCTCGCCCCTGTCGCCCTTTTCCCCCTTCAAAGCAGCAAGCTGCTCCGCCGTAAAGTCGGCGTAGGTGAAGGGGTCGCCCTTGTCGCCCTTGTCGCCTTTGCCGCCGTCTGCGCCGTCGAATAGACCGCTGGCCTTGGCCTCCGCCAGCGCCTGCTTCAGCAGCGGCGTGTAAAACGGGCTGCCGGGATCGGCGGCGGGGTCGTCCGCCGGATCCGCCCCCGGCTGAACAAGGCCGCAGTCGGCGTACACCGTGGGGATCACCACCGTGCCGTCGCTGTTGACGCCGTATACGCCCACCAGCAGCACATCGTTGGGATGCCGCAGGCACTCGTGGGGAATGGGGCAGACGTTGCCGTCCCATCCGGTGCTGTCGCGGCTGACCGTGCCGCAGCGGAACACGGCGATCCTTGTCAGCCCCGCCCACGCCGCGTCGTCGAAGGTAAAGGCCACGCTTGCGCCAACCATGCCCGCCGTCAGCGGCGTCAGCTTTGTCACGGACGCTTTGACGCCATTGACGGCGATGTGGATATTGCTCATCGAATCTCCTCCTTTCGTGATGGGGGCGCGGATGCGCCGCAGCCCCTCACCCTTGCCGGCCGGAGAAAGCGCCGTTGCCCGTCAGGAGGCAACAGCGCACGTTTTTTCTCTTTTTGACAGAAAAAAGCCGCCCCATACCGGCGTATGGGGCGGCTTTTGTCCTTCTTTACACCATGCGGCAGGCTTCACAGTCGTCGCAGGCGGGGAATTTGCTCTTGTCATAGGGGATGTTATTGCGGTCGTAATAGTCCTTCACGGCGGACTTGATGGCCTCCTCCGCCAGCACGGAGCAGTGGAGCTTATGGGCGGGCAGTCCGCCCAGCGCGTCCACCACCTGCTTGTTGGTCAGCGCCAGCGCCTCGTCGATGGTCTTGCCCTTCACCAGCTCCGTGGCCATGGAGCTGGAGGCGATGGCGCTGCCGCAGCCGAAGGTCTCGAACTTCACGTCCTCGATGACGTTGTCCCGGATCTTCAGATACATCTTCATGATGTCGCCGCATTTGGCGTTGCCCACCTCGCCCACGCCGTCGGCGTCGGGGATCTCTCCCACATTGCGGGGATTGGTGAAATGATCCATTACAATATCGGTATACAGTGCCATAGTCAACGCTCCTTTCCGTTACAGCATGAACTGCCGCTTACCGGCCAGCAGTTCCTTCCACACCGGGGACATGCCCCGCAGGTACGCCACCACCTCGGGGACGGCCTGCAGGATGCGATCCACCTCTTCCTCCGTGTTCCACTCGCACAGGCTCAGCCGCAGCGGGCCGTGGGCGACCTCATGGGGGCGGCCGATGGCCAGCAGCACATGGCTGGGAT
>CAKTKM010000084.1 GCA_934569425.1 uncultured Oscillospiraceae bacterium | reverse complement strand
GTCACAGCGAGAATGATATGGCCATCGTACCCAAAGTGGGCATGTTCGCCTCCTTCGATCCGGTGGCGCTGGATATGGCCTGCATCGACGCGGTGAACGCCCAGGCACCCCTGCGGGGCAGCGCGGCGGACTGCAGCGAGGAGCATGCGCACGCCCATGACCATTTTCAGCGGATCCATCCTGATACGGATTGGCGCAGCTGTCTGGAACACGGCGAAAAAATCGGGATCGGTATACGGGAATATGAGCTGATCAAGATCTGAGTGCAATAAGACAAAAGGCCGGTGCAGCGCACCGGCCTTTTGTTACGAAACCGCGGGTCTATTCGTGGGGCTTGGTCTCCTGATAGAACATATTCCAGTCAACCTGATAGGCATGGAGCGTTTCCGGAGTGTGGCAGACCATGCGGAGGGTCATGCCTGCATGCGCCCGGTCAAAGCTTACCAGCTCCCGCAGGGCGATGTGGGCGGCCTGCGGAAGCGGGTAGCCGTAGACACCGGTGGAGATGGAGGGAAAATCTACGCTGCGGCAGCCGGTTTCCCACGCCAGCGTCAGACAGGAGCGGTAGCAGGAGGAGAGAAGTGCCGCTTCGTTGTGGGAACCGCCTCTCCAGATGGGGCCGGGGGTGTGGATCACATAGCGGCAGGGCAGGTCAAAGGCGGGCGTCAGCTTGGCCTGTCCGGTCTCGCAGCCGTTCAGCCGGCGGCAGGCATCCAGCAGGCGCGCTCCGGCGGCACGATGAATGGCGCCGTCAACGCCGCTGCCGCCCAGAAGGGAGCAATTGGCAGCGTTGACGATGGCATCCGTGTGGGAGAGCGTGATGTCGCCTAAAATAATAGAAACAGACATGGAATATACCTCATTTTAACAAAAATGTAACGAAAATATGAACAATGGTTGAACTTTGACAGCGTTCGATTTACAGGTATCGGAAACCGTGGTACAATATGAAAAGGAAGATGAACTGGGGAAGGAGTACTGTTATGGTGAGAAAATATGTACCGGTCTATGAGGGAAATCTGCGGAAGCACACGCTGTCGGTGCCGCGGTGTATCAGCGATTGCAGCGGGATCCGTGTGTTTGGACGGCGCATCAAGTCGCTGGTATTTTCCACGGATGTGGCGATCATCAAGAACATCAACGCGGATGCGGTGATCGCGGTGTATCCCTTTACGCCGCAGCCCAGTATTACGCAGGCAATCATTGGAATATCGGAGGTTCCGGTGTTCTGCGGCGTGGGCGGCGGATTGACCAATGGGGTGCGCAGTGCCAGCATGGCGGCCTATGTGGAGCATCAGGGCGCCTACGGCGTGGTGTGCAACAGCAAGATCGGTTTGGATACCATCCGCGCAATCAAGGAGGCGGTGGAGATCCCGGTGGTGTATACAGTGATCTCGGAGAAGACGGACATTGAACCGTATCTGGCGGCGGGTGTGGATTTTGTGAATGTGTCCGGCGCGGCACGAACGCCGGAGATCGTGGCGGTGCTGCGTGAAAAATACCCGGAGTTGCCGATCATCGCCACCGGGGGGCCTACGGACGAGAGCATCGCGGCCACCATTCGGGCGGGAGCCAACGCCATTACTTACACGCCGCCCAGCAGCGCGGATCTGTTTGCCAAGACCATGGCAGCCAACCGCAGCGAACTGGAATAACTACATCATACGATACCGCAGGGCTGACAGCGTGTCAACCCTGCGGCATTTTTACAGGTTCAGATAGGCTTCGCATTTTTTATTGGCATCGAAAGCCAGACGTTCCTCGTCTACAGTGGTCAGGCGGCCATTGCGGACGGTGACTTTGCCCTGTACCACGGTGTAATCCACTGCGCCGCGGACACCAACGGTACCCAGTACGGACTTGGCATCGAAGCAGGAGCCAACCAGCTCCAGACGGCGGGAGTCGATCATAAACAGATCGGCGCATTTTCCTATGGCCAGCTGGCCGATGTCGTCACGACCCAGCAGGCGGGCGCTGCCACAGGTGGCCATTTTCAGAATGTCGTAGCCGGTGGGGGCGGCTTTACTGGAATGGAGCCGGTGCAGCAGGAAGGCTACGCGCAGTTCTTCCATGAGACTGGAACCGTCATTGCTGGCGCTGCCATCTACCGCCAAGCCGACGGGAACCCCCAATGCCAGCATCTCCGGTACACGGGCAACGCCGCTGGAAAGCTTCATGTTGGAAATGGGGCAGTGGGCAACGCCGGTACCGGTACGCGCCAGCTCCCGCAGCTCCTCGTCGTTGAAGTGGATGCCGTGGGCGAACCAGACATCGTCGCCGGTCCAGCCGAGGCGAGCCATATATTCCAGAGGACGGACACCTTCGCGGGAGAGCATGAAGTTTTCCTCATCCATGGTTTCGCACAGATGGGTGTGGAGACGAACATGATATTGACGCGCAAGAAGGGCGCTTTGCCGCAGCAGCTCCGCTGAAACGGAGAAGGGAGAGCAGGGCGCCAGCGCCACACGGTGCATGGAGCCGTAGGAGGGATCGTGATATTTCTCAATGCTGCGGACAGAATCGGCCATGATCTCGTCCACGGTCTGCACGACACTGTCGGGAGGCAGGCCGCCGTCCTTGACACTGAGATCCATGCTGCCGCGGCTCAGGTACATGCGGATGCCCAACTCCTGTGCTGCTGCCAGTTGAGCGCCCAGCAGGTCGCCGCTGTGGGCGGGGAAAACGTAATGATGGTCGAAGCAGGTGGTGCAGCCGTGCTTCATCAGCTCGCCCATGCCGGTGAGGCTGGACAGGCGGATCACGTCCTCATCCAGATTCTTCCAGATCTCGTACAGGGTCTTCAGCCAGTCGAACAGCTCCATGTTCTGCACCTGCGGCAGATTGCGGGAAAAGACCTGATAGAGATGGTGGTGGGTGTTGACAAGGCCAGGATAACAGAGCATATGGCTGCCATCGATGATCTCGTCGGCGGTGGCGGTCAGGTTCTCGCCGATGGCCTGAATAAAGCCGTTTTCACAATAGAGATCCACATTGGTCAGCAGACGGTCCTCCCGGTCACAGGTGACGAGCTGGGCAATATTTCGGATCAGCAGGGTGGACATGGCAGTTTCTCCTTTTCAAAATAGAATGGAAAAAGAGTGGGCCGACAAACGACCCACTCTTTTGCTACAGCGTCAGCGTTCCTCGCGGAAGTAGGAGAGACCGAGGGACGCGGGGGGCTGGTCCTCCCGCTTTTTACGCAGGGACACAACGATCAGCACCACCAGAGTGATGACATAGGGCAGCATCTTGTAAAGCTCCTTGACGGCCATCTGGCCACCGGGGGTGGGCAGATAGATGTTCAGGATATACAGGCCGCCGAACAGGATGGAGGCCAGAATGCTGACATTGGGACGCCAGATGGTGAAGATGACCAGCGCGATGGCCAGCCAGCCGCGGTCACCAAAGGCATTGTTGGACCAGACGCCGTTGGCGTAGTCCATGACGTAGTACAGGCCGCCAAGACCGGCGATCATGGAACCGATGCAGGTGGCAAGGTACTTGTACTTGGTCACGTTGATACCGGCGGCATCGGCGGTGGAGGCGCTTTCACCCACGGCGCGCAGGTGTAGGCCGGGGCGGGTATGGTTCAGGAAATAGGACGCGCCCAGAGCCACGATGATCGCCAGATAAGCAAGGAAACCATAGGACAGAAACAGCTGGCCGAACCAACCGGTCGTGTTGGCGCCGGGCAAAGCTGTCTTGAAGAACAAACTGGTGTTGGACAGGGCAATAGAGGGAACCTCGCTACCGGTCAGCTTGATCAGGGAGCCGCCGAAGAAGTTGCCCACGCCCACGCCGAAGGTGGTCATGGCAAGACCGGTCACGTTCTGGTTGGCACGCAGGGTGACGGTCAGGAAGCAGTACAGCAGACCCATCAGCAGCGAACCCAGCAGGGAGCAGAGAATGGGGATCAGAACAGCCAGAAAGCCGTTCATCTCCGCCGCGGGAACGGCCTGCTCATAGAAGAACGAGCCGATGACGCCGCTGATGCCGCCCACATACATGATACCGGGGATACCAAGGTTCAGGTTACCGGATTTTTCCGTCAGAATTTCGCCGGTGCTGCCGAACAGCAGGGGGATACCCTGCATGACGGCGCGGGGGAAGAAAGATACAAAGTTAAACATCCGTTACGCCTCCTTCTTGCTGTTCTTACGCAGGGTGACTTTGTAGGTGATGAAGAACTCGGTAGCAATAATGAAGAACAGGATGATACCGGTCAGAATATCCGCGAAGGAATGGTTCAGGCCCAGGGCGCTGGAAACCTCGCTGGCACCGCGATCCATGGTCACCAGCAGCAGGGAGGCGGCGATCATGATGAAAGGATTGAACTTGGACATCCAGGACACCATGACGGCGGTAAAGCCGCGGCTGTCCACAATGGTGGTGGTCAGGGTGTGGTCAACGCCGGAGGTCAGCATGAAGCCGATGAAGGCGCACATGGCGCCGGAGAGCACCATGGTGCGGATGATAACGCGATCCACCTTGATGCCGGCATAGCTGGCGGTGCGCTGGCTCTCACCCACAACGGCGATCTCGTAGCCATGCTTGCTGTATTGCAGATAGATATACATCAGTCCGGTCATGATCACAACGATCAGGACGGGCAGCAGGTAGGCATTGCCGATCTCGGGCAGCCAGCCGGCGTGGGTGGACTGATTGATGATACCGATTTTACCGGCACCCTTGGGAACCTCCCAGATGATGATGAAGAAGGAGGCCAGCTGCATGGCGATGTAGTTCATCATCAGGGTGAACAGGGTCTCGTTGGTGTTCCATTTGGCCTTGAAGAATGCAGGCAGGAAGCCCCACAGGGCGCCGGCCAGCAGGGCAGCGATCAGAGACACCAGGATCAGCGCGGCACTGGGGATCTTGTCGCCCAGAGTGATCATGCAGGCGGTGGTGGCCAGACAGCCGATCAGGGTCTGACCCTCGGCGCCGATGTTCCAGAAGCGCATCTTGAAAGCGGGAGTGACCGCCAGAGAGATACCCAGCAGAATGGCCACATTGCGGATGGTCACGCCGATGCGGCGGCCGGTGCCGAAGGCGCCGGACAGGATCGTGCCGTACACGCTGATGGGATTCTGACCGGTCAGCAGCGTGGTGATCAGGCCGCAGAAGATCAGCGCCAGCAGCAGAATACCGCCGCGGATCAGCAGAGCTTTCCCCAGAGGAAGCGTATCACGCTTGGAGATCTGAAAAAGAGATTGTTTACGCATGTTCCGTTACGCCTCCTCCTACGCGGGTCATCAACGCGCCCACTTCCAGTTTGTTGGTGGTGCGGGCGTCCACCACACCGGACACCTGTCCGCCGCAGAGCACCACGATCCGGTCGCACAGCTCCAGCAGCACGTCCAGATCCTCACCGACGTAAACGACGGCCACGCCCTTCATTTTCTGCTCAGTCAGCAGATTGTAAATAGTATAAGATGTATTGATGTCCAGACCGCGAACGGCATAGGCGGTCATCAGCACAGAGGGCTGTTGGGCAATCTCGCGGCCCACCAGGACCTTCTGCACGTTACCGCCGGACATGCGGCGGACGGGGAAGCTGGTACTGGGAGTGACGACCTCCAGCTCCTGCCAGATACGCTGTGCCAGCGCTTCGGGATCCTTGCGGTTCAGGAAGATACCATTGCCTTTACGCCAGGAGCGCAGCATCATATTGCCGGTCATGCCCATAGAACCAACCAGACCCATGCCCAGACGATCCTCGGGAACGAAGCTCATGGCAATACCGGCCTTGCGGATGTCCATGGGATCCTTACCGGCCAACTCCTCGGTTGTGTCGCTTTCGGGGGGATAGAAGGTGACGGAGCCGGACTGGATGGGGTACAGACCCGCGATGGATTCCAGCAGCTCACGCTGTCCGGAACCGGCCACACCGGCCACACCCAGCACTTCACCGGCATTGATGGTGAAGCTGACATTATCCAGACGCTTGACACCCAGCTCATCAAACACAGTCAGACCGTCCAGCTTCAGGCGGGGCGTGACATTGACGGGCGTGGGACGGTCAATATTCAGCGTAACGCTGTGGCCGACCATCATATCGGTCAGGGACTGCTGGTCGGCGTCCTTGGTCAGCACGTCGCCGATGTACTCGCCCTTGCGGAGAACGGCCACGCGGTCAGACACGTCCAGCACTTCATGCAGCTTGTGGGTGATGATGATGAGGGACTTACCATCGGCCTTCATGTTGCGCATGACGGCGAACAGCTTGTCAGTCTCCTGAGGAGTCAGCACGGCGGTGGGTTCGTCCAGAATCAGGATGTCGGCGCCGCGGTACAGGACTTTCACGATTTCCACAGTCTGCTTCTGGGAGACGGACATGTCGTAGATCTTCATGTCGGGATCAATGTCAAAGCCATACTTTTCGCAGATGTCCTTGACCTTCTTGCGGGCATTGTTCAGATCCAGCTTGCCCTCCAGACCCAGAATGATATTTTCGGTAGC
>CAKTKM010000083.1 GCA_934569425.1 uncultured Oscillospiraceae bacterium | reverse complement strand
GCAACATCGCCAAGGCCAAGGTCATCTATGACTTCCTGGACAGCTCCAAGCTGTTTAAGGGCGCTGTCGTCCCCGAGGATCGCAGCCTGATGAACATTCCCTTCGTCACCGGCGACAAGGATCTGGACGCCGCCGTGGTAGCCGCCTCCAAGGAGGCCGGCTTCGACAATCTGAAGGGCCACAAGTCCGTGGGCGGCCTGCGCGCCAGCGTCTACAACGCCATGCCCATTGAGGGCGCACAGGCTCTGGTGGAGTTCCTCACCAAGTTCGAGGCGGAGCACAAGTAAATCCCTGGAGGGGGGATTTCATCCCCCCTTCAGATCCCCCCTCACCAGTCCGCGGACTGGTGCCGCCGCCCAAGGCGGCTGAGCCGTGGTATTTTTGCCACATACACGCCGCGGCAAAAATAATTTCATTTTTTCGTGGCAGCAACAAATTGTAATAATAAAAGGAGAAATTTACCATGCGTATTCTGGTTACTGACGGTATGGATAAGACCGCGATGGCGCAGCTGCGCGAGATGGGTCACGAGGTCGTGGAGCAGTTCTATGAGCCCGATCAGCTGGGCAAGGCGCTGCGGGACTTCGATGTGGTGGTGGTTCGCTCCAAGACCAAGGTGCGCGCCAATCACATTGACGAGGCCAAGGGCAGCAATCTGAAGCTCATCATCCGCGGCGGCGTGGGTGTGGACAACATCGACGTGGACTATGCCAAGCAGAACGGCATCGACGTGAAGAACACCCCCAAGGCCTCCTCTCAGTCCGTGGCCGAGCTGGCCATGGGTCACATGTTCGCCTGCGCCCGCTACATCTCCATCGCCGGTCACACCATGCGCGAGGACAAGTGGGAGAAGAAGGCCTACGGCAAGGGCATCGAGCTGCAGGGCAAGACCCTCGGCATCGTGGGCTTCGGCCGCATCGGCCAGCACCTCGGCGTTATGGCCAAGGCCATCGGCATGAATGTCATCGCCTTCGATATTTTCCACATCCCCGGCATCGAGGAGCAGCTGGGCATCCCCTATGTGGAGATGGATGAGCTGCTGGCCAAGGCCGACTTCGTGTCCGTCCACGCTCCCGCTGTGGACGGCGGCGCCCTGATCTCCGCCGAGAACATCGCCAAGATGAAGGACGGCGTGGTGGTCATCAACACCTCCCGCGGCACCAACGTGGACGAGGCCGCTCTGCTGGCCGCTCTGGAGTCCGGCAAGGTGCGCGCCGCCGGTCTGGACGTGTACGCCGACGAGCCCGCCACCAACAAGGCGTTGTATAGTCATCCCATGGTGTCCTGCACGCCGCATATCGGCGCTGCCACAAACGAAGCCCAGAAGCGCATCGGCGCTGAGATCGTTGACATCATCAAGGCTATGTAACATCCTTCACGCCGATATGCGGCGTGCTACGGCGGCATAGCCGCCGAGATCGGCACTAAAAATATGCCACCGGCATATTTTCTTAACGTGCCGACCCCATATCGGCGCTGCTGTGAACGAAGCCCAGAAGCGCATCGGCGCCGAGATCGTTGACATCATCAAGGCTATGTAACCTTTACCCAAGCAACAGAAGGACGCCGCAAGGCGTCCTTCTGCTGTTGCGCCGACATCGGCGCTGCCTCTGTTGCGGTACCCGAATTTTCTGCGTGGCTTTCGCTTTTCACTTGAAAATTCGACCGCGGCCACTCGCTCACCTCGCTTCCTCTGCCACAGGCAGCGCTCGGATCGCTCCCAAACGAAGCCCAGAAGCGCATCGGCGCCGAGATCGTCGACATCATCAAGGCTATGTAACTCTTTTTCAAACAACAGAAGGACGCCGCAAGGCGTCCTTCTGCTCTACTCTTCTTCATACATATCCTCGCACCTTTGCTGTGCTTCCGCCAATACATTTGCCGCGCTTTGCAGCGCTCCCATATCGCCCTGACATCCTACCAGAAGATCCAGCGCAGTCTCTGTTCCGTGGAACAGTGTCAGATCCATCGCTTGATAATCGGTCATTTCCCTCACCTCCGAACGCATTTTAGAACAATTTATTCATTTTGTCAATAGAACAAATCGTTCCATTTATACTATTACCGGTGATGCATATGGAACGATACAAGCGGCTGCGGGATCTGCGGGAGGATCACGACATGACGCAAAAGGCGGTACGGTGTGACCGTGGACTATCTGCTGGAGCGCACCGATACCCCGACATGAAAAGAGACGGTTCACGCTGTGAACCGTCTCTTTTTCCTGCTGTTTTACCGGAAGATCTCGCCCACGGTGGGGTTGTTGGCCGCCTGAGATTCGTCGGTGTCAATGTGCATGGTGGTGGCGCCGTCCTTGTTGACGCGAACCACCACATCGTCGAAGATCAGCTTGCGGCCTTCGCCGCCGCAGGAGACCTTGATGATGTCGCCGTTCTTGATGCCCAGCTCGTTGGCCTCGTTCTCCAGAATGTGCAGGTGGCGCTTGGCAATGATCACGCCCTCGGTCAGATCCAGCTCGCCCTTGGGTCCGATCAGCTTGCAGGCGCCGGAACCCTTCACATCGCCGCTCTCGCGGATGGGGGCGTCAATGCCCAGCGTGCGGGCGTCAGTGGCGGAGATCTCCACCTGATCCGCCTTGCGGGTGGGGCCGAGGATGGACACGTTGGCCATCTCCTTCTTGGGACCCACGATGGTCAGGCGCTCATTGCTGGCGTACTGGCCGGGGTAGGACAGGGGCTTGCGGACGGTCAGCTGATAGCCCGCGCCAAACAGCTTCTCCACAGACTCCTGCGTCAGATGGATATGACGGGCAGACGTTTCGATCATGAAAGACATGGTGATGCTCCTCCTTATACACGGCTGAACCGTGTCATATAATGCGGAAATATTGTATCACACCCCCGCCGCCGTTGCAAGGGATATTTCCCCTTCCCCTTGCCTTTTCCCGCCTGCGTGTGGTAGGATGAAGAAAAATCACACAGGAGGCAGCGCCATGACCCTGACATTTCAACGGAACGCCGCCCTTGGCGGCGGAACCGTCTGCCGCGCCGGTGGACGTGACATTCCCCTCTCGCCCCCCGTTTACGACGGCCGCCCCCATGACACCGCGGCGCTGAGCGCCTGCTACGCGGCGGCGCTGGACGCCGCCCTTGCTGCGGGTGCTTCCGCTGTGACCATCCCCACGCTGGGCGCGGCGGGGGGCTGGCCGCCCCAATTCGCCGTGCCTGCGGCGCTGGCGGCGTTGGAAAACTGGCGCCGGAGCCATCCCCACGCGGCGCTGGCGGTCACGCTGCTGGCGCCGGATCAACGGTGCTATGACCTGTACGAGGAGTTCGCCGTCACGGAGCGGGACGCGCCCATGGCCGGACCTGTGGTGGGCTTCTTCCACGAGTACGGACCGAACGGCTGGTTCAGCAACTGGTATCCGGCGGTGTTCACCGTGGACGGCGTCACCTATCTCAACGCCGAGCAGTATCTCATGCGCCAAAAAGCGCTGTGCTGCGGCGATGCCGCCACTGCCGGCAAGGTCATGGAAAATCCCGACCCCAAGACGGTAAAGCTGCTGGGACGCGCCATCACCCCCTATGACGAGGAAAAATGGGCGGCGGTGCGGCAGGAGGTCATCTATCGCGGCCTGCTGGCGAAATTCGGCCAGAACAGCGGGCTGCGGCATCAGCTGCTGGCCACCGGCGACGCCCTCATCGCCGAATGCTCCCCCAATGACCGCATCTGGGGCATCGGTCTCGGGCTGGAGGATCCCCGCCATCAGGATCCCGCCCAATGGCAGGGACAGAGCATTTTAGGCCGCGCTCTCATGCGGGTGCGGGACACCCTGCGCAGCGGGGAATAGCGGCACAAAAGCCCGCGGCCGAAGCCGCGGGCTTTCTCTCATGGACAGCACGTCCTTTTCGTCCCGTATGTGTATTTCGCTCCCGGCGGAAGCGTCACAACCTGCGCCGCACGCGGCTGCCAAGCCAAAAGGGCGCGTCACTCCTTGATGGTATAGCCCCGCTCCGTCAGATAGCTGTAAAGCTGCTGGATATGCTGATGGTTGCGGGTCTCCACCACCATGCGGACCCGGCAGGAACCGACGCCCACCTTCATGCTGCTGCGCTCGTGATACACCTCCAGCACGTTGACGCCCTCGTGGGACAGGGCGGCCAGATAGGTGGCCAGCGCGTTGGGCTGGTCGGGCAGCACGGTGGAAAAGCTGGCGATGCGCCCCTCGGCGGTGAGGCCGTGCTTGATGATCCGCTCCAGCATGGTCACGTCCACATTGCCGCCGGACAGCAGCGCGCACACGGTTTTTCCCTTCACATCCAGCTTGCCGGACATGACCGCCGCCACACTGACGGCACCGGCGCCCTCGGTGATGAGCTTCTGCTTCTCCAGAATGGTCAGGATCGCCGCGGCGATCTCGCTTTCGCTGACGGTCACCACCTTGTCCACATACTGCCGGCACATGTCGAAGGTCAGCGTCCCCGCGGTCTTGACCTGGATCCCGTCCGCCATGGTGCCTACCTGCGGCAGCGTGATGATCTTATCCTGCCGCAGCGCCTCGTACATGCTGGCGGCGCCCTCCGCCTGCACGCCGATCACCTGGCAGGAGGGCTTCAGCTCCTTCACGGCCTTGGCCACGCCGGACACCAGTCCGCCGCCGCCGATAGCGGTGATGATCATGTCCACGTCCGGCAGCTGCTCCAGGATCTCCAGACCGATGGTGCCCTGCCCGGCCATGATGCTGTAATCGTCAAAGGGGTGGATGAAGGTATAGCCCTTCTCGTCCCGCAGGCGGATGGCCTCGGCATAGGCATCGTCATACACGCCCGGCACCAGCACCACCTCCGCGCCGTAGCTGCGGGTGGCCTCGATCTTGGACAGGGGCGCCCCCTGCGGGATGCAGATGACCGCGTGGATCCCCATATCCCGGGCGGCAAAGGCCACGCCCTGCGCGTGGTTTCCGGCGGAGCAGGCGATCACGCCCCGCGCCTTCTCCTCGTCCGACAGTGTGGCGATCTTGTAATACGCGCCCCGCAGCTTGAACGCGCCGGTCTTTTGTAGGCAGTCCGCCTTCAGGAACAGACGGCACCCGTCGGTGATGCCGTTGCCGGGGATCACAGGGGTCTTGTTGATGACGCCGGACAGTACCCGCTGGGCGTCGTGCAGCATGGCCATAGTCAACATAGTGGTTCCTCCTTCACATTTGTGCGTGGGGCGTATACATTATTTGATTTTCTGTATTTTAATAGTAGCACACCCGTCCCCTGATTACAAGCGGTTTTTCAGGAATTTGACAAACGGAACAGATTTGGGTATACTGTATGCTTGGTATGGTAGCCGCGCAGGGATCAGGCGATGTATATTCCACGCTTCCCCCTGCACAAGGGAACTTTTCTCCCCGCGCTGCCCAACGTATAGAGATCAATACATATAAAATAAAAAGGAGAAACCCACACATATGGAGCAATACAAACGCCGCCCCGGCGACCGGAAGGACGGCCGCCTGCTGCGGGAGCTGGATTCCCTCCACTTCATCACCGGCATCATCTACCCCAACCGCTGCGACAACGAGGCCTATATCTCGGAGCGCATCGACCTGACGGCCATCAACGCCTACCTTGCCCAAAAGAACGAGACGGAGCAGGACTTCCCCTACACCATGTTCCACCTGATCGTGACGGCGCTTCTGAAGACCATCACCCTGCGCCCCAAGCTGAACCGCTTCATCGTCAACAGCAATTTCTACCAGCGCAACGAGGTATCCGCCGCCTTCGTGGTGAAAAAGCAGTTTTCTGACAAGGGCGCCGAGGCGCTGGCCTTCCTCCACAGCAAGGAGAACTTCACCGTGGAGGACGTTCACGCCTACATCCGCTCGCAGGTGCAGTCCTGCCGCAGCGACAAGGCTGACTCCTCCACCGAGAACATGGACATTCTCAACAAGCTGCCCCGCTGGCTGGGCAAAACCGCCGTTAAATTCATCATGTGGCTGGATAAGCACGGCTGGGTGCCGGACGACATGGTGGCCACCGACCCCTATTACAGCTCCGTCACCCTGTCCAATCTGGGCTCCATCAAGCTCAAGTGCGGCTACCACCACCTGACCAACTGGGGTACCTGCTCCCTGTTCTGCATCATCGGAGAGAAGAAGCTCTCCCCCTTCTACGACGCGGATGGCCGCGTCACCATGAAGGAGACGCTGGATCTGGGTCTGACCATCGACGAACGTCTGGCCGACGGATATTACTACTCCAAATCGGTCCGGCTTTTGAAATACCTGCTGGAGCACCCCGAAGAATTAGAGAAACCCCTGAAGGAGGAGGTACAATATGAGTGAGGTCAAAACCCCTTGGAAGGACTATCTGGGCGACGTACCCATGCATCTGGACTATTTTCAGGGCAGCATGTTCGACGCCGTGGAGCGCATGGCGGAGCTGTATCCCAACAACATCGCCTTTGATTTCATGGGCAAGTCCACCACCTATAAAAAGATGGTGCAGGAGATCGA
>CAKTKM010000082.1 GCA_934569425.1 uncultured Oscillospiraceae bacterium | reverse complement strand
CTCTCCTCGTCCATCATGGTGCCGGTGGGGTTACCGGGCGTACACAGCACCAGCAGCTTCGTCTTCTCCGTGATGGCCGCCTCCAGCTTCTCCAGATCGAAGCAGTAGCCATTCTTTTCATCCAGCGGTACGTACACCGGCTCCGCTTCGGCGATCTTGGTCAGGCTGGAATAGGGGATGTAGCTGGGGTCGGCGATAAGTACCTCGTCGCCCTTCTCCAGCAGCGCGAAAAGCGCCGCTGCTACAGCCTCCTCGCCGCCGCAGGTCACCATGATCTCCTTGGCGGGGTCTACCGTCAGGTTGTTCATTCTTTCCAGCTTCTCCGCGATCGCACGGCGCAGCCGAATATCTCCGTAGTTGGAGGAATACGCCGTCACGCCCTGATCCAGAGCCTGCTTGGCGGCCTCCTTGATGTTGGCCGGAGTGTCGAAGTCGGGCTGTCCTACCTCAAAGTGGACGATCTTGCGTCCCTCCGCCTCCAGCTTGTTTGCTTTCTCCAGCACCCGGCGAATTCCGGTAAAGGGGACCCGTTTCATTTTCGCGGGCTCAAAGTCACGCATGTCTGCGATACCTCCTCGTGTGAATTGGTCAAACTTGTTCATTTTCGATATTTTGCTTTTGTGTTTAGAATAATATTACAACACAGTCAGCATAGCATCATTTATAAAATTTGTCTATACTCATTTTACGGTTTCCTGTTTTTTCGTGAAAAGTGCAGAAAAAAGAAGCCTGCGATTGTGCAGACTTCTTAATCTATTTTCACAATAGTAGAATAATATTTTAATTGACGCCTGCGATCTGCAAAAATCCGGAGCCCTGTGTCCGCACCTCACGCAGATAGTTGTACAGCGTGGCCTGAGAAATATCCAGCAACTCGCACACCTGCGGCACGGAATCCTTCAACTGAAAGACGCCCTTTTCCTCCAGCTTGCGGATAATGCGCAGTTTGATCTCCTTGGGGCCCAGGGTAGAGGGCTTTCCCACGTTTTTGATGATGTCCGCGATCACCAGATGGGTGTAGTCGCTGATGCTCAGGTCAGTACCGGAGACCTCTCTGTCCTCGAACGGCAGCACGTTCATCATAGAATCCAGCATTTTTCTGGCCTGATTCAGCGCCGTCAGGTTCATAGTGAAGCACAGCATGGCCTCATACTCCCCGTTTTCATCGAAAAACATCATAGTGGTGGATTTGTGCAGCTCGCCGTCCTCCTTGCGGGTCAGGCGTACCGCCGTACCACCGTTTTCTCGGGCGATGTCCTGAAAATAGTCGAACACGCTCTCCTCCATCACCTGGCCTGCCTCTCGCCCGGAGATATGGCCGTTGGCGATAAAAGCGATGCGGCGGTCCTTGTCGTGCACCACCGCCTCGCACTGGTCGCCCAGCGCCAGTGCGATCCCCTTGGCGATCTGGGTCAATCTGGTTGTTAGTTCCATACGAAGCTCCCGCCTGTTCAAAATTTATTATAATCATCATAGCACAGTTTTTCCCGTATGGCTACTCCGTTTTTAGAAATTTTTTCTGATGTGAAAAGAGCCCAGGCTGCGCCTGGACTCTTTCCGCATGAGGCATATGAGGGGTAAGAAAAAATGTAGAAAAAGTAAGTAATTGTATGGGAGGGCTCAATCCCGCGCTTATACGCTCTGCAGACCGACCTCGTAGGCTTTCAGGTTTGCCTCCAAAAACTTGGCGGGCACCTTCTTACGGATCAGGGACTGCCAGTCATAGCTCTCCAGTCCCAGCTTTTTCACCAGTGCGCCCAGCAGGATGATACTGGCCACCCGCACGGTCCCCAGCTTTTCCGCCTCCGCCGTGGCGTTCAGCGCACAGACATGCTCCACCTGCTGAGAGAGCTGCTCGATGGCGTCGTGAGGATAGGCGGCCTTGCCCATCTTTACGGGGATCGGCAGGATCTCGAAGCTGTTCACGATGATGGTGCCGCCCTTTTTCAGCAGCTTCAGCCAGCGGATGGCCTCGATCTTCTCAAAGGCCAGCACCACATCCGCCTCGCCCTCGGCGATGAGGGGCGCGTATACGGCGTCGCCGTACTTCACCATGCAGTTCACGGTGCCGCCGCGCTGGGACAGACCGTGCTGCTCCGTCTTTTTCACGTCATAGCCCAGATCCACCAGGCCCTCGATCAGGATATCGGAGGTCAGGACGGTGCCCTGACCGCCTACGCCTACAATGGCGATGGCTTTCGTATTCGACATATCACTCGCCCTCCTTCTCAATGGCGCCAAAGGGGCAGATCTGCTGGCAGATGGTGCAGCCGTTGCAGTCCTCCTTGGAAATGGACACGCTGTTTTCGCCCACCATCAGGGCAGGGCAAGCCGTCTTGTTGATGCAGACCTTGCAGTTTCTGCACTTGTCGGCGTTGACATGGCAGTGCTTGCCCTTGCGCTGGGCGATCACGCTCTTGAGCAGCGCGCAGGGCTGCTGCACGATGACCACAAACAGGTCGTCGGCCTCGTAGGCCTCCTTCACCACGGCGGCGGTGGCCTTCAGGTCATAGGGGTCCACGGTGCGCACATTTTCCGGCTTCACGCCGCAGCCCAGCACCAGCGTCTTGATGTCCACAGCGGTGGTCACATCCTTCATCAGCGTCACGCCGGTGACAGGGTTGTCCTGATGGCCGGTCATGCCGGTGGTGCTGTTGTCCAGAATGAAAATACTGGTCTTTGCGCCGTTGTACACGGCGTTGATGAGACCCGTGATGCCGGAGTGGAAGAAGGTGGAATCGCCAATGAAGGAGAACACCTTCAGACCCCGCTGAGCCTGCCGTTCCACCCGCTCGAAGCCATGGCCGGCCGTAATGCTGCCGCCCATGTCGATCTGGGTATGGGTCACGCTGAAGGGGGGATTGATGTTCAGCGCGTAGCAGCCGATGTCGCCGGTGGCAACGATCTTGCCGTTATACTTGCTGACCTCGTGGTAAATACCGCGGTGGGGACATCCGGCGCAATAACTGGCGGGACGGACAGGCGCCTCGGTCTCCACATGATAGGCAGCGGACACCGTGGGCAGGCCAAACGCGCGGCGGATAATGTCGGCAGAGTACTCCAGATACAGGGGCAGCACATCTTTGCCGGTGCACGGAATGCCCAGCGCCTTTACGTAGTCCTCCACGATGGGGTCCAGCTCCTCCAGTACGATGAGCTTATCCACCTTCTCTGCAAACTCACGGATCAGCTTGTCCGGCATGGGATAGGTAAAGCCCAGCTTCAGATAGGACGCGCCCTCGCCGAACACCTCGCGGGCGTACTGATAGCAGATACCGCTGCAGATGACGCCGATCTTGGTGTCGTGCATCTCCATGCGGTTCAGGGGAGAGGTGTTGGCGTACTCCTGCAGCCGCACCAGCCGCTCCTCCACGGTCTTGTGCTTGTTGCGGGCCATGGCAGGGATATTGGTGTTCTTCATAATGTTCCGCTCATAGTGCTTCACCGGCACCTCCACGCGGTCCTCCAGCGAGACGATGCTGCTGCCGTGGTTCACGCGAACAGTAGTGCGCACCATAACGGGGGTGTCGAACTGCTCGGACAGGTCAAAGGCCAGCTTGGTGTAGTCCTTGCACTCCTGGCTGTCGGCCGGCTCCAGCATGGGCATTTTCATGTGGGGCGCGAAGTGGCGGCTGTCCGGCTCCGTACCGGAGCTGTTCATGCCGGGGTCGTCCGCGCAGATATAGACCAGACCACCGGTGGCGCCGATATACACGGAGGGGAACACCGCGTCCGAGGCCACGTTCATGCCAAAATGCTTCATAGCTGCCATGGCTCTGGCGCCGGCCATGGACGCGCCGATGGCCACCTCGGCGGCTACCTTTTCATTGACCGACCACTCGGAATATACCTCTTTATATTTGGAGAGGTTCTGCAGGATCTCCGTACTGGGAGTCCCGGGATAGGCGGAAGCCACCGAGCAGCCCGCTTCATAGGCGCCTCGGGCAATAGCCTCGTTGCCCAGCATCACTTGTTTCATGGGTCATTCGCTCACTTTCTAACAGGATGATCATTGTTGTAATATGTATCCTTCGAAAATGCAGTTTGATTCATGAATCTATTGTATTATACTTTTATTCCAAAATCAATAGTAAAATTAGAAAAATTTTATAATTTCTTCTTTCCTTTTTCAAAGCCTTGTGTTATACTGCGTTTACAGGGCAAAAACCGCCGATTCTCGGAAGAAAGGACGCATTTTATGGAAAATCTACTGATCATCAACCCTGGTTCTACATCCACCAAAATCGCGGTCTATGAAGGACTTATAAGAAAATTTTCGGAGAACATCTCCCATCCCGTGGAGGATCTGAAGCCTTATGCCTCCATCATCGACCAGATGGACTACCGCACCGCCGTCATCACGGATGCGCTGGCGCAGGCGGACATTCCGCTTTCCTCCGTCAGCGGCATTATCGCTATCGGCGGCCTGCTGCGGTCTGTGGATTCCGGCGTGTACGAAGTCAACGACGCCATGCTCCGCGATCTGCGCAGCCACACCTACGGCGAGCACGCTGCCAATCTGGGTGCCGTCATCGCCAACGCCCTCGCCCAAAAGATAGGGAAGCCCGCCTATATCGCCGACCCCATCACTGTGGACGAAATGCAGCCCCTGGCCCGTGTCTCCGGCCACCCGCTCCTGCCCCGCTACGGCCGCACCCACACGCTGAACCACAAGCGCGTGGCCCGTACCGTGGCAGAAGAGCTGGGCAAGCCCTATGAACAGTGCCGTTTGGTGGTAGCCCATCTGGGCGGCGGCATTTCCATCGCCGCCCACGCGGAGGGCCGTATGATCGACTCCACGACCAGCCGCAGCGAGGGCTCCTTCAGCATGGACCGCTCCGGCCAGCTGAACTGCTGGGAGCTGGCCAAGCTGTGCTTCTCCGGAAAATACGAAAAGCAGCAGGTGCTGAAAATGCTCAACGGCGAGGGCGGCGTGTCCGCCTATCTGGGTACCAAGGACTTCCGCAAGGTAGAGGAGCTGTGGGCTGCCGGCGACGAGACCGGTGCCGCAGTTTTTGAAGCGCTGGCCTATCAGGTGTCCAAGGAGATCGCCGCCATGACCGCCGTGCTCAGCGGGCGGGTGGATGCCATCGTCCTCACCGGCGGCATCGCCAAGTCTCAGGCCTTTATCAAGCTGGTCACGGACCGCATCTCCTATCTGGCCCCCATCGTCCTGAAGCCCGGCGAGGAGGAGATGGACAGCCTGGCCTATTACCTGCACGGCGTCCTTACCGGCGCTGTCCGGCCCAAGCAGTATTAAGCCCGCACGGTA
Organism: uncultured Oscillospiraceae bacterium; assembly: GCA_934569425.1. Taxonomy (GTDB): domain Bacteria; phylum Bacillota; class Clostridia; order Oscillospirales; family Oscillospiraceae; genus Vescimonas. The sequence goes on along the minus strand of CAKTKM010000082.1, from coordinate 1,356 downwards.
TATTTATATAATGTAAATGCAGAAAGGAAGTTATCTTATGCAGCCCATCCGCAACTTTGATCAGCTGCTCCAGTGCGCCAAGGAGCGCGGCAGCAAGGGCATCGCCGTGGCGGTCCCCTATGACAAGAACACCCTTCTGGCCGTCAAGGACGCGCTGGAGTCCGGTCTGGCTACGGCCCAGCTTTTCGGAGACCAGGCCCGCATCCTGCCCATTCTGGAGCAGATCGGTCTTCCCGCGTCCGCCGTCTCCATCTGCCATGTGGAGGAGACCCACCAGGCCATCGAGGCAGCCATTACCTCCATCCGGGACGGCAAAAATCAGATCCTCATGAAGGGCACCGTCTCCACCGGCACCCTGCTCAAGCACGCATTGGACAAGGCCAAGGGTCTGAACATCGGCCGCCTGGCCAGCCACCTGATCGTTCTGCAGATCCCCGGCTTTGACCGCCTGCTCATCAGCACCGACGGTGGCCTGAACATCGCCCCCACCCTCATGGAAAAGGCCGACATTCTCCGCAACGCCATTGACGTGGCCCATGCTCTGGGCATCGAAACGCCCAAGGCTGCCTGCCTTGCCGCCGTGGAAACGGTGAACCCCAAGATGCAGGCCACCATCGACGCCGCATGCCTGTGCAAAATGGCCGATCGCGGCGCGTTCAAAGACGCCGTGGTGGAGGGCCCCCTTGCTATGGACAACATTCTCTCCGCCGAGGCCGCCAAAAAGAAGGGCATCGTCTCCGATGTGCCCGGTCAGGCGGATATTATCCTTGCGCCTTCTATCGAGGTAGCCAATACCTTCTCCAAGACGCTGAACTATCTCCTGCACTCCTCCAATGCCGGTATCGTCATGGGTACGGCCGCCCCCATCATTCTCCCTTCCCGCGCCAGCGACCCCGCCTCCAAATACGCATCTCTTGCCATGGGCGTGCTTCTGGCGAAGTAACTCGCTGCACCATGACCCAAAAGACGCTGCAGCTGCGCCTGTTCTGACAACCAAAAGCAAAAAAAGAGACGCCCGCGGGCGTCTCTTTTTTTGACCGGAACACACCTCGCCTCCCCCAAAAAAGCAAAAAGGAAGGACCCGCAAGGGTCCTTCCTTTTTGCTCTCTTTCACTTTTTCAGGCGCTTGTCGCACTTCTTGCTGAGCCACGTGCCGATGCTCTGGAACAGCTGCACCAGGATCACCAGGATCACCACGGCCACCAGCATTACCAGGTACTTGTACCGATAGTAGCCATAGTCGATGGCGATCTTGCCCAGACCGCCGCCGCCGATGATACCGCTCATGGCGGAGTAGCCCAGAATGGTGGTCAGCGCGATGGTCACGTTCTGGATCAGGGACGGCACGCTCTCCGG
>CAKTKM010000081.1 GCA_934569425.1 uncultured Oscillospiraceae bacterium | reverse complement strand
CTTCCTCCGCAGCGAGACCAGTCTGATCCAGACCATCGGCCGCGCCGCCCGCAATGCGGAGGGTCTGGTGATCCTCTACGCCGACACGGTGACGCCCTCCATGCGCGCCGCCATGGACGAGACGGAGCGCCGCCGCGCCCTGCAGGACGCTTTCAACAAGGCGCACGGCATCACCCCCCGCACCATCCGCAAGGGTGTGCGGGAGATGGTGGAGATCAGTCACAGCGCCGAGGAGGCATCCAAGCTCTCCAAGAAGAAGCTGTCCGCCCGGGAGCGGGCGGAGACCATTGCCCGTCTGGAAAAGGAAATGAAGGCCGCCAGCAAGATGCTGGAATTCGAGTATGCCGCGCTGCTGCGCGACCAGATCATTGAACTGAGAAAAGAGAACTGATCCATGAAAAAGAAGACACTTTCCTACCTGTATGTGATTCTGGGCGCGGCCTGTTGGGGCTTTATCGGACTTTTCAACCGTATGCTGGGCGAAGCGGGGATCTCCGTGTGGAACCGCGTGTTTATCCGGAATTTTATCAGCCTTGTGCTGCTGACGGCGGTGTTTGCCCTGTTTCACCGTCAGGTGTTCCGCATCAGGCTCAAACACCTGCCCATTTTTCTGGCGGCGGGCATCATCAGCGTGCTGTGTCTCGCCATCACCTATTTCAACTGCCAAATGCACTGCTCGCTGGCCGTGGCGGGGATCCTGCTGTATCTTGCGCCCTCCTTCGTAGTGCTGATGAGCGCCCTGCTGTGGAAGGCTCCCCTGACAAAACGGAAGCTGCTGGCGCTGGCGCTGTCCTTCGTTGGCTGCGCACTGGTCAGCGGCATCGTGGGCGGTGACACCTCCGTGTCGGCGGCAGGACTACTGCTGGGCATCGGCGCCGGCTTCTGCTATGCGACCTATACTATTTTCGCCCACTACGGTCTTGCCCACTATGACAGCTATACCATGATCTACTGGACATTTCTGGTGGCGGGCATCGGCTCGCTGTTCTTTCTAAACCCCACGGAGCTGGCCGCTGCCATGCCTGACAGCCGTCTGTGGCTGGGGGCGGCGGGACTGGTGGTCATCGCCACAGTGCTGCCCTACATCTTCTACACCAAGGGCCTGGAGGGTGTGGAAAGCGGCAAGGCCTCCATCATCGCCAATGTGGAGCCGGTAGTGGCGGCGCTGACCGGCGTGGTGTTCTTTCACGAAACACTGAACGTCTGGACGCTGCTGGGCGTAGGCTGCGTGCTGGGCGGCGTGATCCTGCTGGCAAAAGGAGACGACACATGCAAAGATCCCAAATCCTCAACGGCTTCCATCTGAAGCTGATCGCCCTATGCACCATGTTCATCGACCACATGGGCTATACGCTGTTTCCCGGCGCCCTGTGGCTGCGGTGCATCGGGCGGGTGGCCTTTCCCATTTTCTGCTTTCTGGTGGCAGAGGGCTGCATCTATACCCATGACCGGAAAAAATACGCGGCGCGGCTGCTGGTATTCGCCCTGCTGTCGGAGATCCCCTTTAATCTGATGAACCGCGGAACGGTGTGGGATCCCTACCACCAGAACGTGCTGTGGACGCTGCTCTTTGGTGCGCTGTTGTGCTGGCTGGTGGACTGGGCGCTGAAGAAGCGTACTCCGCCGGCGGCCTTTGTGCTGACGGGCGCGGCCATGGTGGCTGCCTATTGGCTGCTGGAGCGGGTCAACACCGACTACGGTGGCTGGGGCATGCTGCTGGTGGTCATGTTCTACGGTATTCGCCGCGCCCCCTTCGGTTCCGCCGTGAAACTGGCGGCGCAGGCCGCCGGACTGGCTTTTTTCAGCATCGCCCTCATGAGCGGCGTGTCCATCGAGCTGTGGTCGCTGGCGGCGCTGGTTCCCATCTGGCTCTATAACGGTCAGCGGGGCTTCTCCGGCAAGGCGGTGCAGTACGGCTTCTACGCCTTTTATCCCGTCCATATCCTCATCCTGTCCCTGATCGCCATTTACCGGTAAATACCATTGATAGGAGGCTGTCCTATGGCAAAAAGCAAAGAAGAAAAAACCAACGTCATGCGGACGCTGGAGCAGAAGAAGATCCCCTACACCGCCTTCACCTACGACCCCAACGGCCCCATCGACGGTGTGTCGGTGGCGGCCGAGGTAGGGCTGGACGCGGCCGGTGTATTCAAAACGCTGGTGACAAAGGGCGCCAGCGGGGCATACTATGTGTTCGACATCCCCGTGGCGGAAAATCTGGATCTGAAAAAGGCCGCCAAGGCGGTGGGAGAAAAATCCGTTGCCATGCTGCCCCAGAAGGAGCTGCTGCCCCTGACGGGCTATGTCCACGGCGGCTGCTCGCCGGTGGGGATGAAGAAGCAGTTCCCCACCGTGTTTCACGAGACGGTGAACGACCTTACGCAGGTGGCGGTCTCCGCCGGAAGGATCGGCTACCAGGTACAGTGCAGCCCAGCCGACCTGCTGAACCTCCTGCGGGCAAAAACGGCGGACGTGGTGGTGTAAGGCGCCTCTCCCTCTCCGGATCGAAATATTTTACCGGCTCTATTGACATTAAAAATTGATTTCACTACACTTATCTGCAACAAAAATGCAGAATCGAGGAATACCATGCAAAAGGAAATTTTCATCAAAGGCGCGCGGGAAAACAATCTGAAAAACATCGACGTGACCATTCCCCGGGACAAGCTGGTGGTGCTGACCGGCCTTTCCGGCAGCGGCAAAAGCTCGCTGGCCTTTGACACCATTTATGCCGAGGGGCAGCGCCGCTATGTGGAGAGCCTTTCCAGCTATGCCCGCATGTTCCTGGGCCAGATGGACAAGCCGGATGTGGACTATATCGACGGTCTCTCCCCCGCCATCTCCATCGACCAGAAAACCACCAGCAAGAACCCCCGCTCCACCGTCGGTACGGTGACGGAGATCTACGACTATATGCGCCTTCTGTGGGCGCGGGTAGGCGTTCCCCACTGTCCCAAATGCGGCAAAGAGATCCGTCAGCAGACCATCGACCAGATCATCGACCAGATCATGGCGCTGCCGGACGGCACCCGGATCCAGGTGATGTCTCCCGTGGTTCGCGGCCGCAAGGGCGAGCATACCAGGGTGCTGGAGGACGCCCGCCGCAGTGGCTATGTCCGCGCCCGCATCGACGGTGAAACGCGGGAGCTGGACGAAGACATTTCTCTGCAAAAAAGCTTCAAGCACCAGATCGATATTGTAGTGGATCGTCTCATTGTCCGCCCGGACATTACCACCCGCCTGACCGACAGCGTGGAGACTGCCTCCAACCTGTCCGGCGGTCTTGTCACGGTAAACCTTGTTCAGGAGGGACAGGATCTGTCCTTCTCCCAGAACTACGCCTGCGAGGACTGCGGCGTGTCCATCGAGGAGCTGGCGCCCCGCCTGTTCTCCTTCAACAGTCCCTTCGGCGCCTGCCCCACCTGCACAGGTCTTGGCATGCAGCTGAAGGTGGATCCCTCGCTGGTGATCCCCGACGAGAGCAAGTCCATTCTGGACGGCGCGGTGGTGGCTACCGGCTGGAATTCCATCCGCTCCGACGGCATTTCCCGCATGTATTTTGATGCCCTCAGCAAGCGCTACAGCTTCTCTCTGCGCACCCCCTACGCCCAGCTGTCCCAAGAGGTAAAGGACATCATCCTCTACGGCACCCGCGGCGAAAAGCTGACGCTGGAATACGACCAGCCCCGGGGCAAGGGCGTGCTGCATCAGGCCTTTGAGGGGATCGCCAACAATCTGGAGCGCCGCTATGTGGAGACCCAGTCCGACGCCAGCAAAAAGGAGATCGAATCCTATATGACCGCCTGCCCCTGTCCCGCCTGTCAGGGAAAGCGCCTGCGGCCGGAGGCACTGGCCGTCACGGTGGGCGGACTGTCCATTCACGATGCCACCACCATGCCGGTGGACGACGAGATCGCCTTTTTTGACAACCTGACCCTTACCGGTAGCCAGCAGATGATCGCGGCGCAGATCCTGAAGGAGATCGGCTCACGGCTGCGGTTTTTACAGTCGGTGGGACTCAGTTACCTGACCCTGAGCCGCTCCTCCGGCACCCTGTCCGGCGGCGAGAGCCAGCGGATCCGCCTTGCCACCCAGATCGGCAGCAGCCTGATGGGCGTGCTGTATATTCTGGACGAGCCCTCTATCGGCCTGCACCAGCGGGACAACGACAAGCTGCTGAACACACTGCGGCGGCTGCGGGATCTGGGCAACACCCTGATCGTGGTGGAGCATGACGAGGACACCATGCGCGCCGCCGACTGGCTCATCGACATCGGCCCCGGCGCGGGTGCGCTGGGCGGTCAGGTAGTATCCGCCGGAACGCCCCAGCAGGTGATGGCCGATCCCAACAGCCTGACCGGCCAGTATCTCAGCGGCAAAAAGCGTATCGAAATCCCTGACCGCCGCCGCGCCGGAAACGGCAAATGGCTGACCGTGCGGGGCGCCAAGGAGAACAACCTGAAAAACATTGACGTTTCTATTCCACTGGGTACCCTGACCTGCGTCACCGGCGTATCCGGCAGCGGCAAAAGCTCGCTGGTGAACGAGATCATTTTCAAGCGCCTCGGCGCCGACCTGAACCGCATAAAGGCACGCGCCGGCAGACACGACGCCATCGAGGGCGAAGAGCATCTGGACAAGGTCATCAACATCGACCAGAGCCCCATCGGCCGGACGCCCCGTTCCAATCCCGCCACCTATACCGGGCTCTTCAACGACATCCGCGACCTGTTCGCCTCCCTGCCGGAGGCGAAATCCCGGGGCTACGGGCCGGGACGGTTCTCCTTCAACACCAAGGGCGGCCGGTGCGAGGCCTGCTGCGGCGACGGTGTGCTGAAGATCGAGATGCACTTCCTTGCGGACGTATACGTCCCCTGTGAGGTGTGCCGCGGCAAGCGGTACAACCGGGAAACGCTGGAGGTGCGGTATAAAGGCAAGTCCATCTCCGACGTGCTGGATATGACCGTGGACGAGGCCGTTCCCTTCTTCTCTGCCCTGCCCAAGATCGCCGCCCGCCTGCAGACCCTGCAGGATGTGGGACTTGGCTATGTGAAGCTGGGACAATCCTCCACCACTTTGTCCGGCGGTGAGGCGCAGCGGGTCAAGCTGGCCACGGAGCTGAGCAAGCGCTCCACCGGCCGCACCATTTATATTCTGGACGAACCCACCACCGGCCTGCACGCCGACGACGTGAAGAAGCTGCTGGCTGTCCTGCAGCGGCTGGTGGAAGCCGGCAACTCCGTGCTGGTGATCGAACACAATCTGGATGTGATCAAATGCGCCGACTATCTCATCGACCTGGGTCCCGAGGGCGGCGTCGGCGGCGGCACGGTGGTGGCCGCCGGTACGCCGGAGCAGGTGGCGGACTGTCCCGCCTCTTACACCGGCCAATATCTCAAGCGGCTGCTGCACCGCTGACACCCCTTTCCTCCCGCCCGGCATAGGATAGTGCGGGAGGATCAGATATGGAACTGCTACGAGAGGGCGCGGCCGCCTTTTTTCAGGCCGCAGGCATCGCTGCGGTGCTGTGGGTACTGTTTGACTGGCTGCTGTGTCCCAAAAGGCCGGTGGATATACCGGTGCAGGTGCCGCTCTCCGGCGATGCGCGGGGCTTGGAACGGCTGCTGCGGCGGCTGGAGGGTTTGACGGTGGAGCTGCTGGACGAAGGACTTTCCGAAACGGGACAGCGGCGGGCGCAGCGAGCCGCCGCCAAATATCCCAACATGAGACTGACGAAACGGGGGATGAGCCATGGGGGAACGGACGACCATTGAGGGCGCCGTGGAAAGCGTGGTATTCCAGAACGAAGAAAACGGCTATACGGTGCTGCGCCTGCTGACGGATCAGGGCGAGGTGGTAACGGTGGTGGGCTGTATCCCCTTTGCCGCCGTCGGCGAGAGCATGACCATCACCGGCGTATGGATGAACCATCCCACCTACGGCACACAGCTGACCGCCGAGCTGGTGGAACGCCGTATGCCGCAGGATGAGGAGGGCATCGTCTGCTATCTGGCCTCCGGCGTCCTGAAGGGCGTAGGCCCCGCCACCGCCACACGACTGGTGGAAAAGTTCGGTGCCGACACTCTGCGGATCATCGAGGAGGAGCCGCAGAAGCTGACGACCCTGAAGGGGATCACCTCCAAAAAGGCCATGGAGATCTCCGCCGCCTTCCGCAGCCTGACCGGCCTGCGGCGGGTGATGGAGTTCCTCAGCCGCTATGACCTGCCGGTGACGCTGGCCATGAGCCTCCTGCGCACCTACGGGGAGGAGACGCTGGAAAAGCTGAAGGACAATCCCTATCTGCTTGCGGACACACGCTGCGGCGTGGACTTTGCCGCAGCCGACGAGATCGCCCTGTCCATGGGCTTTGACGGGGATTCCCCCTGCCGCGTTCAGGCGGCGGTGCTGTATGAGCTGAACCACAACCTGTCCAACGGTCACGTCTTTCTGCCCCGTCCCAAGTTGCTGGCCGCCACCATGGAGCTGATCGGCGTCACGGAGGAGACGGCGGAAAAAGCGTTGGACGACCTGTGCGACCGTCACGCGGTGGAGTGCGTTCCCATCGCCAACGTGCAGGGCTGCTATCTCCGCCGGATGTACGAGGCGGAGGTCTATGTGGCCAGACGGCTCTCCTCCGCCTGCCATGACCACTGGGACTGCGGCAAACATGTGGACAAGACCATTGACGACATCGAAAAGCGGCAGGGCATCGCCTACGCGCCGGAGCAGCGGCAGGCGGTAGCGCTGGCGGCGGAACGGGGCGTACTGCTGCTGACCGGTGGCCCCGGCACCGGCAAGACCACCTCCGTGCGGGGCATCGTGGCGTTGTTCGAGCGGATGGGACTGGATATTGTCCTGCTGGCGCCCACAGGCCGCGCCGCCCAGCGGATGAGCCAGCTGTGCGGCAAGGAGGCACAGACCATCCACCGCTGCCTGGGCATGAGCT